>DASYHX010000371.1:0-6949 GCA_035998065.1 Pseudorhizobium sp. | reverse complement strand
GCGTTTCCTCGTGCGGCACCGCGTCGTCGGGCTGATGGGCGAGGTAGAGGTCGATGTAGTCGGTGCCGAGCCGCTTCAGCGAAGCGTCCGCCGCCGCCGCGATCCATTTTGCCGACAGTCCAGTCTTCTTGCCCCTGTTGTCGTAGCCGACCTTCGACACGATAATGGCCTTGTCACGCGGGACGGTGCCGCGCTTCAGCCACTTGCCGATGACGGTCTCGCTCTCGCCACCCTCATGTCCGTCGACCCAGGCCGAATAGACATCAGCCGTGTCGATGGTGTTGAAACCGGCATCGAAGAACCGGTCGAGCAGCTCGAAGGACGTCTTCTCGTCTGCCGTCCAGCCGAAGACATTGCCGCCGAAAACGATCGGCGCGACGGAAAGGCCGGTACGGCCGAGAGGACGCTTTTGCATGGGATCTCCAGAGATTGCTGCGGCGAATGCCGATATTCTGGAATGTATGGCACCGGCGGCGTCTGTCAAAGGATCAAGGGGCGAATGCGGGAGGTGGCTCACCGCCTGCGTTGCATCGGCGATTGCCGGACCCTATGGTGCGCTGCGATTCAGGTAAGGGAGAGAGATTTCATGTTGCGCTTCGGAATTCTGTCGACGGCGAAGATCGGTAAGGATGCTGTCGTTCCGGCAATCCAGGATGCCGAAAACTGCGTGGTGACGGCAGTCGCAAGTCGCGATCTGCCGCGCGCGCGCGCCATGGCCGACCGTTTCTCCATACCGCATGCCTTCGGCTCCTACGAGGAGATGCTTGGCTCCGACGTCATCGATGCGGTCTACATTCCGCTGCCGACGAGCCAGCACGTGGAATGGTCGATCAAGGCGGCCGACGCCGGCAAGCACGTGCTCTGCGAAAAGCCCATCGCGCTGAAGGCCGATGAAATCGAGACGGTGATCGCTGCCCGCGATCGCAACAAGGTGCTGATCGCGGAAGCATTCATGGTCACCTATGCGCCGGTCTGGCTGAAGGTGCGGGAACTGCTCTCGGAGGGCGCCATTGGTAGATTGCGTCACGTCCAGGGCGCCTTCACCTACTTCAACCGGGATGCTAACAACATGCGCAACATCCCCGAGCTCGGCGGTGGCGCGCTGCCGGATATCGGTGTTTATCCCACGATCACCACGCGCTTCGTCACAGGGCTTGAGCCAAAGCGTGTTCAGGCGGTGACGGAGCGCGACCCGGACTTCGGCACGGACATCTATTCGAGCGTCAAGGCTGACTTTGGCGACTTCGAGATGAGCTTCTACATCGCCACCCAGATGGCCAACCGGCAGGTGATGGTCTTCCACGGCACCGAGGGCTTCATCGAGGTGAAGTCGCCGTTCAACGCCGACCGCTGGGGCGCTGAGGAAGTCGAGCTCACCAACCAGAAGCACACGGAATCGCAGATCTTCCGCTTTCAGGACAGCCGCCAGTACCGCCGCCAGGCAGAAGCCTTCGCCCGGGCCGCCGCCGGTGAAACGGCTGATGTGGTCTCGCTGGAAAACTCATTGAAGAACCAGCAGTTCATCGATGCCATCTACCGCGCCAGCGAGCATGACGGGTGGGAGAAGGTCTAGCGGTCGTCCCGCCAAGACTTCAGTCGCCACCAGCCAAAAGCTCCAAACACGCCCGCGCCAAACCAGGAAAGGGCGAGATGAGCCAACGGCTGGATGTGCGGGGCGAAGGCGGCGAAGGCGGTGAAGATGCCGTAGCTGAGGCAGAGCGAGACGATGGCGAGCGGCCAGGTCCCGGCGGGCGCGCGTTGCTCTGGCGGCACAGGCAAAGACTTGGCCCAGAGCCAGGCAGCTGCCATGCCGCCTGCCATCGACACCAGCCGATCCACCGCCGCGCCGGCCTTCGCTGTTGATAACATGATCTGCAGGATGGCAGCGTCTGCCAGAACCAGCACCGCCAGAAGCAGCAGGAGACGAGGGCCGTTTGCCATGGATTTGCTCAGCTGTTGATCGCCAGAAGACCTGCGAAGATCAGCGCTGTCCCGACGGCGTAGCGCAAGGTAAGGGGCTCGCCCAGAAACAGCTGGGCAAGGAGTGGCACGAAGCAAAAAGTCAATCCCATGAAGGAATAGGCCAGCGTCAGCGGCACAGACTTCAGCACATAGATCCACACGATGGTGCCGAACCCATATACCAGAAGGGCTGCCAAAAGCAGCGGATTGGCCGCGAGGGCGAAAAGCCCGCGCACCGTGAGATCACCCGTCGTCGAACTGGTCATCTTGAAAAGCACCTGGCCCATGGCAATGAGCAAAGGGGTGCCAAGGAGTCCGATCCATGTTGCCGGGGAAAGTGTAGCGGGCATGGCCACCTCCTAGTTCGTCCGATCTTCGCAATAGAAGATGTCGCGGCCGATCTCCTTGCACACATGGACCTCCGGTACCGGGTGAACAGCTCGCAGGAAGGAGTGCGTGTAGGGGAAGAAGTTGAAATGCGGGTTGAAGGTGTAGCGGTATTCCCGTTCGCGCGGAACGACGATGATCAGCCGCTTCTTCGCGATGCGCCGCAGTTCCGTGATGGCGGCCTGATACTCCAGCACATGTTCGATCACATGCGTACAGACGACGGTGTCGAACTCCCCGTCCTTGAACGGAAGGCATTCGACCTTGGCAGCGACATATTCGACACCGGGGATCGCCGCTGCATCCTCCACGACAAAATCCACACCCACGAGGCGTGTGAGGTCCGGGTTCGCCGCTTGGATATGCCTGAGCAGGGCGCCGGTGCCGCACCCGACGTCGCAGATGCTGGTTCCTGCAACCGCCTCCTTGATATGCCGGATGCAGGCGGCGGAATTATCTGTTCCGGCATGGACGCGTGGGTGGTTGCGATATAGCGTCTCATACTCATCCGCCGTCAAAAACGGGGCGCGGGCTCGAAAGCTCGCAAGGTCGGACACATGCTCGCCCCAGACTCGCTTGGCCAGCCAGAGGAATACGCGGGAATCCCTTAGTATGGGCGGCAGAAGGTCCTCGATCACGAACCGGATGCGGTTGGTGGTTTCGCGGTTCATGCCGCATTGATCCTGTCACGCTCCGACATCGCTTGGTCTGGTGCGACTAAGTGCCATTCTTTCGAAGCAAGGTCCGCCGGCATCGCCATATAGTGCAGCCGCAGTTGCTCGTTTCTTGCGCGAGATACAGAGTCAAGGATCAGCCCGCAGGTCAAGATGAGGAGCGACACCATCATCAGCGCCATGGAGAGTACCCAGGTCGGCAGGCGATCGACGAGGCCGGTCTGGAAGTATTCAGCCAGAACCGGCAGCATGAATCCGAGGCTGGCGGCCATGATTGCCGCGCTGATGATGCCGAAGAAGGCGAACGGGCGCGTCTCTTTCATCAGCATTGCGAACATCCAGAGGATCTTCCCGCCGTCACGAAACGTCGAGAGCTTCGACTGGGACCCGTCCGGCCGACGGCCGTAATGCAGCTCGATCTCGCTGACCGGCAGTTTAAGCCGCGAGGCGTGCACCGACATCTCCGTCTCGATTTCGAAACCCCCGGAAACCGCCGGGAAGCTCTTCACGAAGCGTCGGGAGAAGGCGCGGTAGCCGGAGAAGATGTCGCTGAAGTCGCGACCAAAGATCATCCGGTAGAGGCGGTTGAAGACGCGGTTGCCGAAGGCGTGGCCATGGCGGCCGGCGTCCTCCTGGACGCCACGACGCGTTCCGACGACCATATCCGCTCGCTCTGTGACCAATGTCCGGATGAGATCTTCCGCGTCTGAAGGAGCGTATGTTCCGTCGCCGTCCGCCATCAGATAGATGTCGGCGTCGATGTCGGCGAACATCCGGCGCACAACGTGGCCCTTCCCTTGCCGGCGTTCTCGCACCACCTGCGCGCCGGCGAGCATGGCTTTAAGGGCAGTGCCGTCGGTAGAGTTGTTGTCGTAGACATAAATGCGCGCCGAAGGCAGCGCCTCGCGGAAACGGTGCACGACCTCGGCGATCGTCGCCGCTTCATTGTAACAGGGCAGGAGGACGGCGATGTCGAAGGAGCCGGCAGTCGTCATGTTCACTCGCTACGTTCAGAAGACCGGCACGGGGCGATGCCGCGCTGCTGGCTTTACTATTTCTTGGGAAGGTTAAAGCTAGGTTTCCGCTCCAAGCGAAGCGAGAGCCGAGAGCTAGATGACACCCGCCGCGGCTGCCCACGAACATCGGGCCCAACCTCTACGAATACTTCGGCCGGACCGGCCCGGACGGTTGGCCTGTATCTACGCGCTGGTCACCACCGCGATAATGCTGGCGATCTTCCTCCCGGCGGCGGAGGATTACGTCGGCGCGGACAATGATGATGTAATGCGCCTCGTGCAGGTAAGAGATCTTCTTGCCGGGCAAGGCTGGTTCGATCTGAGGCAGTACCGACTTGGACTGGAAGACGGCACGCTGATGCACTGGTCGCGGCTGGTCGATCTTCCGCTTGCCGTCTTCATCGGCATCGGTGCAACTTTCCTGCCGCAGGAGCAAGCCGAGGCGATTGTGTTGACGATCTGGCCCCTGCTGCTCATTCCGCTTTTGCTCTACCCGATCGGACTTGCTGCGATGCGTTTGGCGGGACCTTCCGCGATGCATATCGCGTTGGGGCTCTCCAGCCTCTTCGCATTTACGAACATACGGTTCCATCCGGGATCCATCGATCACCACAACGTCCAACTGGTTCTGGCGGCATGGGTCGCGGCCATGCTCATCGACCCGGAGGGCCGTGTGAACAGTCACGTCATCGCCGGCATAGCCGCCGCCTTGGCAGTCGCGGTCGGCGCAGAAACAGTGCCGTTTGTCGCGGCCGCCTGTGTCGTTGTTGCAGCCCGATGGATCTGGCAGGGGCAGGTTGCAGCGCGCGCTGCGCGCGCCTTTGGCCTCGCCTTTGCCTTAATGATCTCCGCGATGTTCTTTCTGACGGTTCCGCCAAGCCACTACACCACGGTAACCTGCGACGCTCTCTCTCTCGGCTTCTATGCCCTGTCCGCGATGGGCGGCGGCCTGCTGGCGGTTGCGACCGCCGTTCCTCGGATCCACTCCATTCGGAGCCGGTTGGCAGCCGCTGCCGTCATCGCAACAGCCGTCTTCATCACCGCTCGCATCATTGCGCCGCAATGTCTGGGCAACCCGCTGAGCGACCTCGATCCGATGCTGGTGACGCTGTGGTTGGAGGCGGTGACGGAGGCCCAATCCTTCTTTGACCTGCTGCGAAGTGAACCGCACTCTTTAGGTGGCTACCACGCGGTGGGCTTCTTCGCCATCTCCGTCTGCCTTTTCCGGGTGGTGCAAGGCGAAAAACCGGAGGTACATCTCGTCCTGCTGCTGCTGCTCGCCGTCAGCTGGATGATCGCAATGCTTCAGGTTCGCGGCTTCTTCTTCGTCAACTTGCTCGCAATCTTGCCGCTGTCGCTCCTGATCGCCGATCTGCGCTTGGGCTCACAGGCTGATCCGGAAAGCCCCAATGCGGCCTTTGCCTATGTCGTGACGGTGCTGGTGTCGGTGCCGGCCGTCTGGGCCCTCTCGGGCGCCCTGATTGCGAAGGGGACAGAGGACGCGATTGGAGTGGAGACTATTACCCAAGACTCCGGGGCACGGCCGGAGCGGGGTGAGTGTTCAGCAGCTGACAGCTTGCGCGTCCTGGCGGTGCAGGAGACGGGAGTGGTCGCAGGTCCCTCGAACAGCGGCGCCGAAATCCTCCGGTTCACGAAACACAGGGTCCTTGCGGCTCCCTATCACCGCAATCAAGGCGGCATGCTGACGGAGCTGCACATAGGCTTGGCCCCACCTGTCGAGGCCGAGGCGTTCCTCAGCGGCGCCGGTGTCTCGTTCATCGCATTTTGTAAGAACGATCCCCAGACACAGTCGCTGATCCGGATGAAGCCGGATGGTTTGTACGCGGCATTGGCTCGCGGCGAGGTTCCTCCCTATCTGCAGCTGCTTGGGAGCTCGCGAGATGGGTTCACCTTCTATCGAGTGACAGAGGGTTTGGAAAAGAACTGACGACATGTGTCGTGCTGCCGGAAGTCCCTGCTGCTACCTAAGAGGAGCTCACGCTGAGGTCATCCTCATCATCTATGCCGTGAGGAGGTGAAATGGCGGCGAGCTTCCTGTAAAAGGATGACATGAACACCTTGGCCGCCAAGAATACCGCAAGCAATCTCCTCGAGCTATCGGTCTCCGAACTGTCCGGATCAATCAAGCGGACGATGGAGACGGCGTTCGACCATGTTCGGGTACGCGGCGAAATCTCCGGTTACCGCGGGCAGCATTCCTCGGGGCATGCCTATTTCTGCCTCAAGGACGATCGCGCACGTATCGATGCAGTGATCTGGAAAGGTACCTTCCCCCGCATCAAGTTCCGACCGGAAGAAGGGATGGAGGTGATCGCCACCGGCAAGGTAACGACCTTCCCGGGATCGTCGAAGTATCAGATCGTCATCGAGACGCTGGAGCCCGCCGGCGCCGGTGCCCTGATGGCGCTGCTCGAAGAGCGGCGGCGGCGGCTGGCGGAGGAGGGCCTGTTCGATCAGGCTCGCAAACGCCCACTGCCCTTCCTACCGCGCGTGATCGGTGTCGTCACCTCGCCAACAGGGGCCGTCATCCGCGATATCCTGCACCGCATCACCGACCGTTTCCCGGTTCACGTCGTCGTCTGGCCTGTGAAGGTCCAGGGGGAAGGATCGGGAGAAGAGGTGGCGGCGGCGATCCGTGGCTTCAATGCGCTTGAATGGGAGGGAATTGCGAGGCCGGACATCCTGATCGTTGCCCGCGGCGGCGGAAGCCTGGAGGATCTCTGGAGCTTCAATGATGAGATCGTCGTTCGCGCGGCGGCCGAGAGCCGGATCCCGCTGATTTCCGCGGTGGGGCACGAGACGGACTGGACGCTGATCGACCATGCTGCCGACATCCGCGCTCCGACGCCCACGGGCGCCGCGGAAATGGCGGTACCGGTTAAGGCCGAG
>DASYHX010000352.1:0-3430 GCA_035998065.1 Pseudorhizobium sp. | reverse complement strand
TCACGCTGCTGTTCTGCCGTCCAGTCGGCGACCACTCGTTCGCGGACCTCCTCGAGAGTGCGATCCCTCTCGGGCGTCACCTCCCTGACCTCGAACCAGACGTAGCCGTTGTTGGCGAGAGACACGGGCAACGGTTGGGCGCCGGGTTCGGTGCGGAAGACGTCGGTCAGAAGAGTGTCTGCGGGAGGCAGGCTGTCGATCTTGTCGCCCTGCTGATCAGTGCCCGACGCATCCGTGGTGACCGTCATAACCTGAAGGTTGAGTTCCCTCGCAGCCTCCTCCAACGTAGCGCCCCCCGCGCGGATATCCTCGAAGCGATCATGGACATCCATCATCTGCTGTGAGGCAGCCGAAAGAGCAAGCTGCTGGCGGACTTCGCTTTCGACCTCCTCGAAGGATTTGGTGGTCTCCGACGTGATGTTGGTGACCCGTAGGATGACAGGGCCGAAGGTGCCATCAATGACGCCCGTGGTGCCACCTTCGGACGAAACTGCGAAAGCTGCCTCGGCGAGTGCCGGATCCGGCATAGTCTCCTTAGTGAACTCCCCGAGAAGAACGTCGCTGGCCGTCTTGCCTTGGTCTGCGACGAGCTGATCGAAGGTTGTGCTGCCTTCCTCTAGTTGCGTCGCTGCTGCCTCGGCCATCTCGCGGCTTGGATAGGTCAGCTGCTCAATGGTCCGCGAACCGTTGGTCGTGAAGCTGTTCCTGCGCCTTTCATACTCGGCACGAGCTGCTTCGTCGCTGATAGAGGAAGGGTCCGCGAGGTCCGACGGCTGCAAGGCCACATAGCTGAATGTGCGATATTCAGGTGCGCGATAGCGGGTCTTGACGCCCTCGAACCATGCAGAAAGGACGTCATCGGTGGGTGCCTTCACGGGCGCGATGTTGGCGTTGGAAAGCAGCAGGTAATCTACTGTGCGCGCTTCGTCCCGATATTGCTTCAAAGCGTCGAGCATGACCTGAGGTGGCTCGAATCCGTCTGACACCGCCTCAACGATCTGGCTGCGGACAGCAACCTGGCTGCGTTCGGTGATGTAGTCGTCCTCGCGCAGACCAGCATTGCGCAGACGCGACGTGAAGAGGTTGCGGTCGAACTGGCCATTGCTGGCCTGGAAGGCCGGATCTTCGGCGATCAACATGGCCAGGCGATCCTGTGAGAGGCCAAGCCCCATGTCGTCCGACAGTTGATCCAGCGCGGCGCCGGCTGCGAGCTGCGAATAGACCTGCTGATCAATCCCGAACGCGCGAACCTGTTCGGGCGTGAGCTGCACGCCGAACTGCCGACCAAGCGCCGCGACCTGCCGCTGGTAAGCGAGAGCGAACTCCTGAGACGATACGTCCTGATCCCCGACCGTCATGACGGTATTGGCGTCCGTGGTGACCATTGACGTTGAAACGCCCCAAACGGCGAAGGATGCGACAAGAAGCAGAAGGAGCGCCTTGGCAACCCAGGAACGGGAAGCGTTTCGAAGGGAGTTGAGCATTGCCTATATTACCTTGCAAGATGTCCGGCCGCCGCTCGGGCGAACTGATCGAACGTCTCTAGAACAATCCGTCACGGAAATGAAGGCGTCTGCGAGCAAAAGCCGGTGAGGGCGCCTGACGCGACCAGTTACCAGATTTAGGTGATACGCCTGATGAGAGAAGCTGCATCCGCTGGAGCACGAACCTTTGCATCGTTGTCGAAATAGACGTAGACGTCGCGTCCTTGGGACCTCACTCCGGTCGGCGGCAATACCCGTTTCGCCTGGCTAGGGTCCTTGCCCGCCGCCCACTCTTGAACGAGTGCGCCCCACTCGTCCAAAGCCTGATCCCCGTAGCCGCTGACATAGAGCTCCTCCGATCCATGGAGACGGCAGTAGACGAAGTCGGTGGTGATATCCATCAACAGCGGCCACTGGACCGTGTCCGCAACCACCAGGGCAGCGCCATAGTGGCGCAGCAGTTCGATAAACTCGGCGCAAGCGAAGCTGTCGTGCCGAATCTCGAAGGCATGCCGCAAGGTGCGATTTTCGTCGATCTCCGTTGCACAACGTCCGTCAAGCCGGACATCGTGTCGCCTGGCTAGTGCCGCTGCTTCGGCTGTCTCCTTGGGCAGGATCTTCAGGAAGCTTTCGAATCGCTCCGCATCGAATTTCATCCGAGGCGGAAACTGCCAAAGAAT
Source organism: Pseudorhizobium sp. (assembly GCA_035998065.1). Taxonomy (GTDB): domain Bacteria; phylum Pseudomonadota; class Alphaproteobacteria; order Rhizobiales; family Rhizobiaceae; genus Neorhizobium. The sequence goes on along the minus strand of DASYHX010000352.1, from coordinate 1,266 downwards.
TGGGCCTAGCTTGTGACGCAGGTTCAGGAGGCCGGATGCCAGGTAGTTGGCGAGCGGAATCTCGATCTCCTTCAGCCGCTTCATGTGGGTGATGTAGCGTGACCCTTTCAACGAGAAGACGAAATCTTCAGGCGTCGCCTCACGCCAGGCGGTAAAATCCTGAGGCATCTGCAGCCCATAGAAGGTGCCGTTGATCTCAATGCTGGAGAACCGGCCCGCGGCAAAGGCGAGCTCCTGTTTCTGTGGCAGGCCCTTTGGATAGAAGACGCCACGCCAAGGCTTATACGTCCACCCGGAGATGCCGATGCGGATGGTGCCGGCGTTGTTCATGACGTCTCCCCGTTGTTCGCCTTTCGACTGGTCTTGCGGAAACGAATAGCCTTGTCGCCGAAGCGTTGGAGGTTCGTCAGTAACTGCGAGGCGACACCTGGAGTTTCCTGGACCTATTTGGTGAAGATGAAGAAGGCCCCAAGAGCGATGAACGCAAAGCCTATTCCTTGCTTCCAGTGGAAGGCTTCGCCGAGATAAAAGACCGAAAACAACACGAAAACGGAGAGGGTTATGATCTCCTGGATGGTCTTCAGCTGCGCCGCGTTGAAATAGCCGTGGCCGATGCGGTTCGCCGGGACCTGAAAGCAATACTCGAAAAGAGCGATCCCCCAACTGGCGAGAATGACGATGTAGAGCGGCGCGGCCTTGAATTTGAGATGCCCGTACCAGGCAAAGGTCATGAAGACGTTGGAAAGCAATAGGAGAGCTATGGTAAGGACCGGAGCGGTGGGAAGCATGAGATGAGGTTCCACTAAAGCGATCGTTCACCGCAATCATGTTCAGCCGAGTCGGACAAGGGAGCTCGTGCAGGAGTGTGCCGTAGCACCGGCCACGAAGCGACGTTGTTGCCGCACGCGCCAAGTGCTAGAGCCGCCTCCGGGATCGCAAGCGATCCCAAACGTCGCCCCTTAGGGCGAAATTGAGTGGATACACGCGTGAGCGACACTTCTCCCCCGCCACCTCCACCGGCCCCGCACAAGACTGCCCCTCAGCCGGCCCAAGGAAGGGGGAAAGGCCCTGCATCTCGCTTTCTGCTCGCGGTCAGCCTGGTGCTGATCGCCTTCAATCTGAGACCTGTCTTTTCCAGTGCATCGGCTCTACTGCCGGAGATTCGGACGCAGCTTGGCCTCGACGCGCTCGGAGCGGGACTGCTGACGACATTGCCTGTGGTCTGCCTTGGCGCGTTCTCACCCGTAGCCCCGAAACTTGCGCAGC
>DASYHX010000347.1:0-5114 GCA_035998065.1 Pseudorhizobium sp. | reverse complement strand
AAGCGAAAGAAAGGACCGGCTCAAATCAGGAACCCAGTGGCACTAGTGGATTGGCAGAACGTCGCTAGTCGCATGCTGTTCCACAATCTCGGACCGGGTAAGGATGATGAACGACTACCCTGCAGATACTCTCTGGAACGGGATCTGACGTGAAGGCTTGAAGGGTCACGGCTTGTACCACAGGGAGCAAGAGGTTGACCGATCAGCGACAGTGGGCTTCCCAACGTCACGGTGCCACGCGTATCGGGGACGTTCTGATCACCAGCTACAATGTCGAACTTCGCGATAGAGACGGCTTCCTTGGTGACAAGGCCAGCGTTGGAGCGTTCCTAAACATGGTTGACGAACGTCGCGACGAACTCCTTGCTGCGGGTCCCTGTGAGTTCGACCACGAGGACGACCTTACGCCCGAGCACCTCGATGCCATTCTGGTTACCGGCACGGAACGCCAGAAACACATCGCACAAGAAGTTATCGCTGCTTATGCCCAAAGACTGACGGCGGTTCTTAAGGCTCATCTGGAGCTGGATGCATGGCAGGATATAGGCGCGATCATCGTCGGTGGAGGTTTCGAGCACACGCGTGCCGGCAAAGCGGCGGTGGTGCTCGCCCAGGAACTCCTTTCGCAGAGCCGAAACGCACCGCCGCTACAGTTGCTGAGGCACCATCCTGATGAAGCCGGGCTCATTGGATGCATTCACCTGGTTCCCGAGGCGACAGAGAACGAGGCAGGCGCAATCCTCGCCTGTGACATCGGCGGCACGAACTTCCGGTGTGGCATCGTACAACTTCCTAGCGGCGAGGATCGCTCGGTCGCGAAGGTAAGGGCGTCAGATAAGTGGCGGCACGGAGGGCGTGATCAGCGACGCGAGGAAGCACTCGACCACCTGGTGGCGATGCTCTGCAACCTGGCCGGTCATGCGAGACAGCGCGCAATCCGCCTCATGCCTTTTGTGGGCGTTGCGTGCCCTGGCATCATTCAATCCGATGGGCGGATCGAACGAGGAGCGCAGAACCTACCCGGGAACTGGGAAGATGCGCGCTTCAATCTTCCTAAGATGCTTGAGGAGAGACTCTCTGGCATGGCTGATCTCTGCAGCACAGAGGTACGCATGCACAACGACGCCGTAGTCCAGGGTCTCAGCGAAGAACTAAATGTGCGCGACAAGGACGAGTGGGCCATTGTGACCATCGGCACTGGGTTCGGGAACGCCACATTCAGGCGCGAACCCATCAGCTAAAGCCAGCCCCGGGGCGGCGCCAATCATCCATTTCGACACCGGCAGTATCCGAGCGCGAAAGGGTTCGCCTACCGGCGGTGCAGCAGCGTGTTGCTGATCGCGAGCCTACACGACGGGAGAGGGGATGGTGCGCAGGAAGATCATGCCGCGGGAGGGAGAGTTCTCGACCCCCAAGCTCGTCATTGTCTGGCGGCCACAAGCTCCTCAAGCTCCGGAATTGAAGGTGCTAACCACCCGGACCGATTGGCTTAAAGAGGCCGAGGCGTTTCAAGCGCTCTCCAAGACAAGGGCGCCTTGCATGCCAGAATTGGCTTTCTATACGGCAACATGAGCTGTCCCGAGACCGCCTCAGGGGGCATCCCGCGGAACAGCGATGTGGAAATGGTCCTGATGGAGTGCGTCCGTGAAGGTGATCGCCGTGGCATCGTCGAAGCGCCACGGGCTGCCCAAGCGTGCAACTTCAGGCTGTCGACTGAGCCACTCGGCCGCCGCATAGCGCTCGGATCCTGTGGCGCGATCTTCCACAATGAGGCGATCACCGATGGCGTAGAGGTCGACGGCCACGCCTCTCGTATGGTCCGACTTTCGGTTTGTCCCGAAAATCTCCCATGGGTGGCCGGTAACCAGAGTGACAACGCCGATCGGCGTCCGATCGGCAAGCCGCGTCATCAAACCCAGCAGCGTAGTGGAAACCGCACCGGATAGATGTCCCAGCGGGCTGAATCCGGCATGGCGATGTTTGGATGGCCGAGCACCGCCAGGGCTTCGGGGCTCAGATTGGCCGGTTGAGCAATAGGAGCGCCACCGAAGGATGCCACATCCTCGAAGCGCCAGACGCCGTCCACGAGGCGTAGCCGAACATCAATGGTCCTGGTCTCGATGCGCACACCCTCGGGATTACCGATCTGCTGTTCCACGATGACCATCACCGAGGCGCGATCCGGAAGCATGACGCCCAGTTGCGGATAGACGATCCGGCCGCGCGACCAACTGCCGGGGTGGTGCAAGGCAGCAACTGCGGCATTCACCGCACCTGTCTCCCCGGGCAGACGCTCGAGCATCTCGGTTTCGCCTTCCCCCGCCTCGTATGTTGTCAACGCGAGCGCAACCTCGCTCGCCAGCGTCTTGGCATTGGGATAAGTCTCCTGATCGGAGAGTACCAAGAGTTCAGCAGGCGCATTATCAAGACGTTCAATGGATTGCGGTGTTGGCCCCGTGAGCGTCTGCGAAAACCCTGGCAGCTGCAAGCTCGTGGAAATCGCTCCGCACCAGAGCGTGACTACGATCCAGTGGCGAAAGTCGTTCATCGTGCCGCAATGTCCTATCTAGTTTCAGGCGGTATTCCCGCACAGAGCGGCCATCAGCGCCCTTGCGACAAGCAATGCACTCACACCCGATGCGTTCAAAGAATGGTGCGCCGAGGCCGCCCTCTTCTGTGACCAGTACTGCCTCACTGGCGCCACGTACTCGCGCGAGCCGCCTGAACTCTTCTACGAGTTGGCGACCGACGCCGCGGCGGCGGCGCCGATCCTGCGTAACGATGTGGCTGAGCACGGATAACGGCGCGCCAGTGCTGGAGGATGACGCCGTGTCACCTTGGCCCGCCAAGTAGCGCCGCGCCCCCTTAGCGTAGCGGCCAAGCCGACTACTGGCGAACATATACCCCACATGAGGGCGCAGCATCAGCGCCAAGCTTCCGAACGCCGCAAGCTCCGGCCCGCGATGCTGCAAGACCCACCGATAGTGCTTGGCATTCCAGGTGGTCCCGAGCAGCGCTCCAAGCACACCTTCCTCGTCTCTGGCAACCAAAGCGATGCCATAAGGCGACTCTGCGAAGGTATCCTGATAGTGTCGTAGGAATCCCTTCCCCATCTTGGGGAACAAACCCATGTGTAGATGGCGGCGATGCAGTTCCGCGGTTTCTTCAAGATCGTCGCGGCTTAGTCGATCGATGGCAAGCTTGCAGCCTCCGGTATCCCTGGCCTCTTGATTAGTTACAAGACAAGGACCTGATCGGTGTTGCATCACCTGTTTTCACTGTAGCGTGTGGAGCAGGCATACTCCCGCTTTCCGCAGCGGTGCTGCCCGAAGAGCCCCCTTTGGGAACTCCAGCGCAAGCGCCTGCTTGCCGACCAAGTTTGAGCGCAGCAATGCACGCCTCGTAAGCCTGGAGTAGATCGGCGGGGCCGCATCCTCATTGAGCTCACCTGCCTGGTACTTCTCAAGCCAGATCCGGATCAGCTGCCGTGAGATGTCGTTGCGCTTAGGCAGGCGATGCAACGTCTTAACAGAAAGATATTCTTGTGAAACCTGGCGTTTGAATTCGACACTATGGGTTCGGTGCTTGGCCATGACCTTCATCCCGGAAAAGCCCGACTGCACGGTCAATTGCGAAAGACCAATCCTGCCCAACCCGAAGGGCCTACTCCATTGCTGTCGTAGCCCTTGTCGGCGAGCAGGATGTCCTCCGCCGAGAGTGTCGAGCAAGGCATCGGCCTGCCTGCAATCGGCAACCTGCCCACTGGTCAGGCGCAGGGTGACGGGGCGGCCCTCGGCGTCAACGAGCGCGTGGATCTTGCTGGTCAGGCCGCCGCGGGAACGTCCCAAGCCGGCATCGTCTCCACCCGCTTTTTTTGCAGGCGTTGCCTGCCCTAGCAGAATTTAATCGGATGGGCGGATTGAGTGGGGGGCCAGAACCTACCCGAGAACTGGGAAGATCCGCACTTCAGCCTCCCTGAAATACTTGAGGAGAAACTCTCCCATCTGGCCGATCTCTGCAGCGTGGAGGTACGCGTGCATAATGACGCAGCGGTCCAGGGCTTCAGCGAAGAAGCATACATGCGCGACACAAACGAGTGGGCAATTGTAACCATCGGCCCCGGGTTCAGAAATGCCACGTTCTGACGCGAGCCTGTGAACCAAGGTCGGCCTTAGGGCGGGGCTAATCCCTCAGTGTAGGGACAGTCAGCAAACGAAAACGGATTTGCACGCCACGGCAGTTGGCAAATGTGGAGGATTCCAACAGGTCATGTGCGAACGTTATCGAAGAAATCGAGGGCCAGGTAGAAGCCGACTGCGGCAAGTCGCGCCACATTGAAATCGGGATGACATCTAGCGGAGGGGAACGCAAGATCCTGCTGCAGTCGCACTGGTGCTGCGTCAGCTCCACGCGTCTGACCTAGCGACCTTCCATCGTTTAAGCGCCGTTCTCGCGTTTCCTGCCGGCCGTCGAGACGCCGGACTTCGTCGTCTTGCTGCTGCCCCCTTCCCGCCTCCTCACATTCTGGTCGACGTCTCTGCCTTCCCCCTGATGTTCAGGCGGAGGCGCCGGCTCAGAGCCTGCGGATGTTCCGGTCGACTTATCGCTTGGTTTCCTCGTCATAATCTGTGCTCTTCTAGGTTGCCTCAAAGAAATCCCCAACCAACGCCAATGTTCCCCGGCGCCAGATTTCCAAACCAATGGGTGCTCGATGCCGCGACGGGTCTGATTAGATAAGCCCGCCCCAAGCTTCCCATAAAGAAGTCCTCGATCTGGTCGAGCTCGCCTGGTTGAAGCAACTACTCAACATCATATTCTTTGCTAGCGGCTGGCGATCCAAGCATCGAACCGGGGCTGAATCGACCCATGTTGCCCTGGAGCCTCCCTCATTGGCTATTTCGATGCTCCGATCGGGCGTGCGAGTTCAAATGTCCCTCTGAGGTGGGCTGGACCTTTCAGCCCAGCCCTTTCCCTTACTCTGGGTCGTCTGGCAGTTCGCCGAGTTCCACCTCGATCCGCTGGCTCTCTCCGTCACGAAGGATAGTCAGGGTCACCGTCTCACCCGGATCGAAGCCGGCGATGGTGCGCGCCAGTTCACGGCTATCGATGACCGC
>DASYHX010000343.1:0-8485 GCA_035998065.1 Pseudorhizobium sp. | reverse complement strand
CTCGCCGGCCTTCTCGTGTTCGACATGGAGATCTGACGCGAAAGGAGCCTTTCGGCTCCTTTCCATTGTTTTGAGCTCGTCTCAGAGCTGCTCTATGATTGTTGCGGCGCTTGAGACGGTGGCCTGACCGGGACTGTCTTCAATGTTCAGGGTCTTCACAACGCCATCATCCACGAGCATCGAATAGCGCTTGGAGCGCACACCGAGGCCGCCCGCCGAAAGGTCGATTTCGAGGCCGAGCGATTTTGTGAACGCCCCGTCCCAATCCGACAGAAAGTGGATCTTGCCCGTCCCGCCGGTGGACTGCGCCCAGGCGCCCATGACATGCCAGTCGTTGACCGCAACGACGGCGATGTCGTCTACGCCGCGCGCAAGAATAGCGTCGCGGTTTTCCAGAAAGCCGGGCAGGTGATTCAGGGAACAGGTAGGCGTGAAGGCACCGGGAACGGCAAAGAGAACGACGCGCTTGCCTTTGAAGAGCTCGTCGGTAGTGACTTCAACCGGGCCGTTTGCCGATTTTTCTTTGAAAGTGGCAGCCGGCAGGCGGTCTCCAATGGCAATGGTCACGGCAGCTTCTCCTTTTCGGCCGAATATCTCGGCAGCACTATAGGTGGCTGCTAATTGAAGGCAAGCGAGGTTTCCATTGCCCGGTCGTCCGCAATGACAAGAATGCCCCAGCGCTTGCCTTGGACATGGTAGCCATGGGGCAGTTTCTCGATCGCCACATCAAGAAGGTATTCATCTCCCTCCCTGCGACCGTTTTTGCTGTCGAAGAAGGCATAGCCATGGGGCCCGGTAACGATCACCTGGGGTGGAGCGGTCGTGGCTGGCGGTATCCTAAGTTTCAAGTGGAGCTTCTGATCGCCGGTCAGCGCGTAGTGCGTAACCGCGAAGTCGGGTGACGGCGCCTCGGGTAGCTTTGCCTGCGCTGTTGCGAGGACAATCGCCTCCTGCACCGGAGTCACATCCAGAGAGGTGAGTGTAAGGGTAAAATCTGCCTGGAACGGTATGCAGATGTTGCGACAAAGACCGATAAAGGCCGAGATCTCGACCTTGAGGGGGCTTGGAGTCTTCATCGAGAGTTCGAAAGGAAGCGTGACCGGATGATCATAGCCGATGTCGCGCAAGGACCCGTTATCGATCCGTTTTGGAACCGGGTAGTCCAGCTTGCCCAGCACGACCCCCGCGCTTGGCGATACGAGAAGCTGCGGGGGAATCCCGGCGTCGCCTGGCTCCTTCCAATAGGTGATCCAGCCGGGGCTTGGCTCGATCTGCAGCGCTCCGCGTACGATCCCGTCGGAGCTCGGCGGCAGGGCGACCAGACGCATGCGCCCGCCTTCATTGTAAGCCCATTCAGTGATTTCCGCGTGCGCGGGAGCAACCCAGCTGAACCCAATGGCTGCCACCGCGGCAAAGGCGCGGAAACGAAAAGATGCCCAGACGTGTAAGTGGTCAGCTATTCTCATGCTGCCAGTGCTCTATCTGAAGTGCGTCTCTCGAGCCAGTATCCAGCCGGCTCCATCTAATCATTTTAGGTTGATTGCACGAAGGCAGACCCCATCTTGTTGTGATGGCTGAGCACGATCAAGTGGCCTGAAGAGTGGGAATGTGGAGGCGGAGTCGCGATGTCTTCTTTGCAGGGTGAGAGTGAGCAGGGTTTTCTGGACGGTCAATTCCTGATCGCGATGCCAAACCTGCAGGCAGGAGATTTCGCTCGTGCGGTCGTCTACATCTGCGCCCACTCCCCCACCGGTGCCATGGGCTTCATCATTAATCGGCATCAGCCGGTTTCCTTTGTCGATGTGCTGGATCATCTCGGCATGCTCGACGAGAAGGAGGCAAAATTGGTGCCTAGCGAACTGCAGCAACTGCCGGTCTTAATGGGAGGGCCGGTCGAAACCGGGCGAGGCTTCGTTCTGCATTCCGACGACTATGCCAGCGACACCAGCGTCTGTGTGGCCAACGACGTTTGCTTGACCGCCACGCTGGACATCATCCGGGCAATTAGTCAGGGCAGGGGGCCCAAAAGAGCCGCCATGATGCTCGGATATTCCGGTTGGGGCCCAGGTCAGCTTGAACTTGAAATTGCCAACAACGGCTGGCTGAACTGTCCTTCGAAGGAAGAACTGATCTTCGATCCGATGTTGGATACGAAATACGAACGCGCTCTCGCCCTGCTCGGAATTTCGCAGGAAGCCCTGTCTTCCGAAGCCGGGCACGCTTAGCAAACGGGAACGAAGGTAGACCGCCCGCGTTGTCTTATTAGTCGGCCGTTTCGGCCGGTTTGACAAGGAGACCCGAACATGACCAGCACGAGCGACAAGATCTCAGGTAAGGCTAACGAAGTGGCGGGCAAGGCACGTCAGGCCGCCGGTGACGCAATGGATGACCGGGAGATGGAGGCCAAGGGAAACGCCCAGGAGGCCAAGGGTCACGGTCAGCAGGCGAAAGGTGAGCTGAAGGACGGGGCGAAGAAAATCGTCGACCGTGCTTAAGGTTCTACGCTGATGGTGTGATGAGGAACCCGCGCAGGTTACTGTTCGCGGGTTCCTTCTTTTTCTGGATCATCAGGCCCTTTTTGTTAACGGAAAGCGCTCCTTCAAGAGCCGGGCCGTTGCTTCGGCGGCAATGGGAGGGCCGAACAGGAAGCTTTGGCCGAAGTGGCATCCCATGTTTCCGAGCGCAACTGCATCTTCGTCTGTTTCCACCCCTTCAGCTACAACGGCCATATCGAGGGCGCGAGCCATGGCGATGACCGAACGTAGGAGTACCGCCCTCCTTTCGCGCACATCCCGCACCAGCGCCTTGTCCAACTTGATTGTATCGAAGGGGAACTGGGTCAGGTACGCTAGAGAAGAATAACCGGTCCCGAAGTCATCAAGCGCAAGTCCTATGCCGATGTCCTTCAGCTTTGTCAGGACCAGACGTGCCTGCTCTGGATTTTCCATCATCACCGATTCTGTCAGTTCAAGTTTGAGCTGGGTGGGGTCGCATTCGATCCTAGCCAGCAATGCGCGCACCTCGTTGTAGAGGTTGCTGTTGAGTAACTGCGCACTCGACAGATTCACCGACAGGAAGATCGGAAGCACGCCCGTTGTACGCTGCCATTCATTGAGATCGAAAGCAGCACGTTCTATCGCGAACAGTCCGAGCGATCCGATGAGGTCAGACGCCTCGGCGATCGGGATGAACTCGGAGGGTGGAATGCTCCCGCGCCGCGGATGCTCCCAGCGCATGAGCGCCTCAAATCCGGCGATCTCACCGTCGCTAAGCTGGATGATGGGCTGGTAGGCAAGCGAAAGTTCTTTTCGCTCGATTGCACGGCGCAGGTCGGTCTCGATCTGCAGTCGGTCGCTGCTCGATGTACGGAAGATGGGCCGGAACGGCTCCACGCGGTTTCCCCCGCCTCGTTTGGCGCGGTACATGGCGAGTTCCGCATCGCTGAGCAGTTCCTCGCCATTTGCCTGTTGATCGACCCATGACGCCAGACCGATCGATGCGGTCAGGATGATCTCTCGGTTGGCAAAATTGATGGGCACCATAATGGCCTCGGAGACCGCATCGGCAAAGTCCGCCACCCGTGCGGGGTCCTGTTCAGATACCAGGATCAGGCCAAACTGGTCTCCGGAAAGCCTGGCGAGAGTATCCTGCGGGCGCAGGAGCCGCCGCAGCCGCCGGGTCAAGGCGATCAGGATATTGTCGCCGGCTGCAATGCCAAGGGCGTCGTTCACCTGCTTGTAGCGGTCGATATCGATCGCCATCACCGTAGGACGGACATTGTCACTGCTGTTAGCCAAGACAAGAACCGACTGCAGGCGGTCGAGGAAGACCTGCCGATTAGGCAAACCGGTGAGATTGTCGTGCATTGCGTCCTGCAGCAGACGTTCGACCGAATTCTTCTGCTCCGTGATGTCTACAATCGTACCCACGCATCGGATGATTTCGCCGTTGGAGCCGAGAACCGGCCGCGCACGGATCCGCAGCCAGTGGAAGTGGCCATCTTCCGCGCGGATGCGGAATTCGTGGTTTAGCCGTCCGCGGCGGTGCTCGAGAAGAACGTCGAGCGTTGCCTTGAAGCGGTCCCTGTCGTCGGGATGAAGCCGAGGCAGCCAGTTGCGAATCGGCCCATGCATGGCTGCCGCTTCTAGCCCCAGGTTGGTCGAAATGTCGGGGGTGGTCACTACCTTGTCGCGTGCGACATCCCAGTCCCACACGATGTCACCCGAACCCGAGAGCGCCAGCGACTGTCGCTCGAGGTCGGAAAACAGGCCCTGATGATAGGCACCGCCTGCGAAGGCGTGCTGCATGACGGTGAAGCCGATCAGCAGAACGATAAGGACAAGGCCGCCGCCCAGCGCGGGCTGAATAATGTCATTGTCCAGTTGGCCGGTGACCGTCAGCCAGCCTCCGAACAGCCAGACCAGGATGAGTGCCCAGGTCGGTACAAGAAGGATTGCGCGGTCATATCGGCTGAGGCCGAGATAGATGATCAGCAGGATGCCGCAGGTGGCGGTGAGCGCAAAAGACAGTCGGGCGACGCCGGAGGCAATCGAGGGATCGTAGATCGCGACGCCGAAGAGAAGGGCAAGACCAAAGATCCAGGCCAGCGTCGCGTAACCGAGATGCACATGCCACCGATTGAGATTGAGGTAGGTGAACAGGAAGATCACCAGGCTGGAAGCAAGCGCCACTTCAGCACATGCTCGCCATATCCTCTGGTCGCTGGCAGTAATGCTGATCAGCTTATCGAGGAAGCCGAAGTCCACGCAAACGTAGGCGAGCACTGCCCAGGCGAGCGCTGCGGCCGCAGGCAGCATCGATGTGCCCTTGACGACGAAGAGGATCGTCAGGAAGACCGCCAGAAGCCCCGCGATACCCAGCACAATCCCACGATAGAGCGTAAAGGCGTTGACAGTGTCCTTGTAAGCGGCGGGCTCCCAGAGATAGAGCTGCGGCAGCGTCGGGGTACTCAGCTCCGCCACGAAGGTGATGACGGAGCCCGGATTGAGCGTGATGCGAAAGACGTCCGCGTCCGGACTTGGTTCCCGATCGAGAGCAAAACCCTCGCTTGGCGTGATGGCGTTGATGCGCTGCGAGCCAAGGTCGGGCCAGAACATCTTGGAGCCGACGAGGCGGAAGTGCGGCGCGACGATCACGCGCTCCAACTGCTCCTCGGAAACATTGGCAAGCGCAAAAACAGCCCAGTCACCATTATGGCTCGGAGCGCCCGCCCGCACCTCAATTCTGCGGCGGACGCCATCGGCGCCGGCAGCGGTCGAAACCTGGAAGGCCTCGCCTTGGTTCGCGTAGATCTCCGTCATCTCGGTAAGGTCCAGCGCGGTATCGTCTCGGGAGATCTTTACCGGCTCTACCGCCGCCGCCGGAAGCGATGTGGCGAGAAATGCTGCTGCCAGCATGACCATCAGCATCATCATCGAGCGGAAGCCCGCCGTGTTTGCGTAGCGGGCGGTCATGGCCGTGTCATCTTCCCGAATTCACCATCGTCCGGCAGGCGTGAAAACATGACATGATCGCGCCACTCGCCGTTGATCTTGAGATACTTGCGCAAAAGCCCTTCTCGCTCGAAGCCGGCTTTTTCAAGGAGCCGGACGCTCTTCCAGTTTTCCGGAATACAGGCAGCCTCGATACGGTGCAACTGAAGTTGCCCGTAGATGTAGGGGATAGCGATCTTGAGCGCTGCAAGCATGTGCCCTTGGCCCGCGTGACGTTCGCCCATCCAGTAGCCGATCATGCAACTCTGGGCCGCACCGCGGCGAATGTAGCCGATCGTCAATCCGCCAAGGAGGCGTGCCTCCGGTCGACTGAAGAGGAGGAGCGGCACGGCGTGACCGGCCCGGAACTCCTTGATCCCTCTATTGACGCGGCCACGAAAGGACGCTTCCGACAATTCCTCCTCCCGCCATGTTGGCTCCCACGGCTGCAGGAATGTCCGGCTCTCCGATCGAAGGGCGGCCCACTGGTCGTAATCTTGATAGCGGGCGAGGCGCAGGAGATGCTGGTCCCCATGGAGAGACGGTGTTCGCGGTTGTCGTGACAAAAGCCGCAGGATCGATCCCGTCATGTCCCACTCCTGACAATCATCGGTGAGCAGTCGCTGTCAGGCGCCAGGCGGAAGGGCCAGGACGGGCTGCAATCTCAGAAGAAGACGGCGCCCGCTTCATCCTTGGCCGCCTAACCGAGGGCACCGGATCAACCGGCCGCCTGCTGCGTCTTTGCCGTCTGGGGTGAAAGAGCCGCGGAAAGCTCGTTCATCGATACCAACTTCTCGATCGGGCCGACGGCGGAAAGCGTGGGAACCGTATCAAAGAAGAGCCGGCCCGAAAGATCCGTCAGCCGCGCCGTGGTGATGCCTTCCAGCCGTTCCATCAGCTCGTTGTTGGGGATAGGGCGGCCGTAGAGGATCATCTGCCTTGCGATCTGGCCTGCGCGTGCGGCGGGACTCTCTTGTCCCATCAGCAACTGAGCGCGGATTTGTGCCCGGGCGCGATGGATCTCCTGCTCGTGGATGGTCTCCGCGGCCTTGCGCAGTTCCTCAATGATCACCGGCACAAGCTGCGGGATATCCTCGCCGCCGGTTGCGGCATGGATGCCGAAGATGCCGGTGTCCGAAAATCCCCAGTGGAAGGCGTAGACGGAGTAACAGAGGCCGCGGTGCTCGCGCACCTCTTGGAAGAGACGCGAGGACATGCCGCCGCCGAGGATGTTGGCCAGGATCTGCGAGCAGTAGAAGTCCCGCATGTGGTATGCCTTGCCCTCGAAGCCGAGCAGGATCTGCGCGTCCATGAGGTCACGGACTTCGCGGGTTTCGCCGCCGATGTAGCGGGCAATGTCCTGCACCGGGGGCGCGTTCGGTGTTTGCGGCAGAGTGGCGAAACGCTCTTCCACCTGCTTGCAGAAGACGTCGTGATCGACTGCGCCGGCGGCCACGACGAACATACGGTCGGTGGTGTAGTTGCGCGACAGGTAATTCCGGATTTGTCCCGGAGCGAAGCTCTGTACCCGCTCCGGCGTCCCGAGGATCGGCCGACCGATCGTCTGGCCGAGGTAGGCGACTTCAGAGAATTTGTCGAAGACGACGTCGTCTGGCGTGTCGTTGGCCGCACCGATCTCCTGAAGGATCACGTGCTTCTCCCGACGCAGCTCTTCCTCGTCGAAGAGCGATTCCGTCAGGATATCGGCGAGAAGATCCACCGCGAGTGGGACATGGTCTTTGAGCACTCGCGCGTAATACGACGTCGTCTCAGTCGAGGTTGCGGCGTTGAGTTCACCGCCGACGTTTTCTATTTCCTCGGCAATGTCGCGGGCGCTGCGTCGCGTCGTGCCCTTGAAGGCCATGTGTTCGAGGAGATGGGCAATGCCGTGCTCATCTTCAGTTTCGTTACGCGACCCCGACTTGATCCAGACGCCAAGGGCAACGCTTTCCAGATGCGGCATGGCCTCGGTGACGACGGTCAACCCGGAGGGAAGCCGGGTTACTTCAACATTCATTGCTTGTCTTTCTGGCACGCACCACTCACTTGCCTGCTCGTGCATGTCTGCTGATGAAGCTTTCGATATCCTTGAGTTGGGCAGGCAGAATATCGAAGCGCTCCTCCCTGGACATCAGATCGGCGAGCCATGATGGAAGCGCAGGGTCAATTCCGCAAGCGGATTCTACGGCCGCCGGGAACTTGGCCGGATGCGCCGTAGACAGCGTCACCATCGGACTGGTCGGCTTTGCGTTCTTCCTCGCGACAAAAATGCCGGTCGCCGTGTGCGGATCGACGAGATAGCCGGTCTCCGCCAATGTTTCGCGAATGGTCGCGGCCACCTGCTTCTCCGTTGCCCGGGACGCTCTAAATTCTCGGCGGATCGACTTCAGCGCATCCGGCTGCACATCAAAGGCTCCTGACTGCTTCAGCCCCGCCATGGCGGAGCGAACGGAAGAGGCGTCCCGTCCATAGGCTTCAAACAACAGCCGCTCGAAGTTGGAGGAGATCTGGATGTCCATGGATGGCGAGGTGGTAGCCTTCACGCCGCGCATCTCGTAGCGGCCGCTCTTTAGCGTGCGGGCCAGGATGTCATTGTCGTTGGTCGCGATCACCAGGCGCTCGATCGGCAGACCCATGCGCTTGGCGACATAGCCGGCGAAGATGTCGCCGAAATTGCCGGTAGGCACCGTGAAGGAGACCTTTCGGTCAGGGCCACCAAGCGAAACCGCCGCGGTGAAGTAGTAGACCACCTGGGACATGATGCGCGCCCAGTTGATGGAGTTGACGCCCGAAAGGCCGACCCGGTCACGGAACGAGGCGTCGTTGAACATCTCCTTCACCAGGTTCTGGCAGTCGTCGAAGTTCCCTTCAACGGCGATGGCATGAACATTGGCCGCCGCAGAGGTGGTCATCTGGCGCTGCTGGACAGGAGAAACCTTTCCCTTGGGGAAAAGGATGAAGATGTCGGTACGGTCTCGGCCGGCAAAGGCGTC
>DASYHX010000319.1:0-2994 GCA_035998065.1 Pseudorhizobium sp. | reverse complement strand
ACGCCGAGGCCCATGATGCCGACCGTGACGTCCTTCGCCTCCGGCTGGGAGAGTTCGCGCCAGAGATGATCACGCTGTTGTGCAAGATATGCGGGCACCTGGCGCAGATGGCTCAGGCACTGCAGCACGACCCACTCGCTCATCCGGGTTGTGAGGCTATCGTCAACGAATCGGACGACCGGGATCTCCGGCAGATCCGGCATTGCGAGCAGGTGATCCACCCCCGCGCCTCCGGAAAACAGCACCTTCAGGTTGGGCGCCCGCACAAAAAGATCGGGGTCCGGCTTCCATGCAACGAGGTATTCGGCACAGGAGAGATCCTGGGACTTGTCTGACGCCTGCAGGATCTGGCGCCCAGGGAACGCTCCTTGCAGCGCCGACTCGATCTCCCGTCGGTCAAACTTCAGATCGACGACAACGGCACCTGGAGAAGAAGGCATGACAGTCCTTTTGCTTACTGGCTGACGGCTGCCGTATCGACGGCCTCGAGGTTGAAGGCGGCCGCCATCAGCGCCTTTGTGTAGTCCATTTCCGGTGCCTGGAATATCCGCTCCGCCGGCCCCTGCTCGACCACCTTGCCGGCGCGCATAACGATCACGTGGTTGGCCAGAGCCTTTACCACCTTGAGGTCGTGACTGATGAAGAGGTAGGCAAGGTCGTGCTTCTTCTGCAGATCGCGCAAGAGATCAACGACCTGCGCCTGCACCGTCATGTCGAGCGCCGAGGTGGGCTCGTCGAGCATGACGAAACGCGGCTTCAGCACCATGGCGCGGGCAATGGCGATACGTTGGCGCTGACCGCCGGAAAACTCGTGCGGATAGCGCCAGCGCGTTTCCGGATCGAGCCCGACCTCAGTCAGCGCCCAGCGCACGCGCCCATCCCGCTCGTCGGCAGAAAGCGCTGGCTCGTGGACCTTCAGCCCCTCTGCAATGATTTCCCCCACCGACATGCGTGGGCTGAGAGAACCAAAAGGATCCTGAAAGACGACCTGCAAACGGTCGCGCAGCGGGCGCATCTGCTTGAAGGAGAAGTTGTCGATATTCTTGCCAATGAAGGCAATCCGTCCTTGCGAGGAGATCAGCCTCGCCAAGGCGAGACCAAGCGTGGTTTTTCCCGAACCGGATTCGCCCACCACGCCCAAGGTCTCCCCCGCTCTCAGCGACAGGCTGACGCCGTCGACCGCCTTCACGTGATCGACCACCTTGCGGAGGAACCCTGCCTTGATCGGGAACCAGACCCGGATGTCCTCCCCTTCCATCACGACCGGCTTGGCAGGATCGGCAAGTGGCGGCTCGCCGCGCGGCTCGGACGCCAGCAGATGGCGGGTATACGGGTGCTGCGGGTTGACGAAGACCTCTTCCACGTCGCCGCTCTCGACGATCTTGCCCTTCGTCATCACGCAGACGCGGTCGGCGAACTTGCGCACGATGCCGAGATCGTGGGTGATGAAGAGCATGGACATGCCGTGCTCGCCCTTGAGCCGCCGCAGCAGTTCGAGGATCTGTGCCTGGACCGTGACATCGAGCGCGGTCGTCGGTTCGTCAGCAATCAGCAGCTTCGGCCGGTTGGCAAGCGCCATGGCGATCATCACGCGCTGCCGCTGCCCGCCCGACAATTGGTGCGGGTAGGCCTGCAAGCGCTTCTCCGGTTCCCGGATGCCGACCTGGTTCAGGAGTTCTAGAATGCGGGTACGCGCTGCCTGCCCTGATATGCCCTGGTGAAGGTCGAGGATCTCGCCGATCTGCTTTTCGATGGTGTGAAGCGGATTGAGCGAAGTCATCGGCTCCTGGAAGATCATTGTGATCTCGTTGCCGCGAACCTGCCGAAGCGCCTGCTCCGGCGCCTTCAGAAGGTCCTGGCCGCCGAACAGGATTTCTCCGGACGGATGGCTGGCCGATGGATAGGGCAGGAGCCTCAGGATAGAGTTAGCCGTTACGGACTTACCGGAGCCGGACTCACCCACCAGCGCCAGGACCTCACCCGGCTTAATCTCGAACGATACGCGGTCGACGGCAAGGGACGTTGTCCCCCCTTGGTGGAAGGCGACGGACAGATCACGAACGGAAAGCAGCGGTTCTGTCATGGCGTCACCCGAACGTCTTGCGAGGGTCGAAGGCATCGCGAACGGCTTCGCCAACGAAGATCAGCAGCGACAGCATGATGGACATGGTGAAGAAGGCTGTCAGCCCAAGCCACGGTGCCTGTAGGTTGTTCTTGCCCTGCGCGATCATCTCGCCCAGCGACGGAGATCCGGGCGGCATCCCGAATCCGAGGAAGTCGAGGGAGGTCAAGGTCGCAATCGAGCCGGAAAGGATGAAAGGCAAGAAAGTTAGAGTAGCGACCATGGCATTCGGCAGCAGGTGACGGAACATGATCGTCCAGTTGCCAACGCCCAGCGCCCGCGCCGCATTCACATACTCGAAATTGCGGGCTCTGAGGAACTCAGCCCTGACGATGCCGACGAAGCCCACCCAGGAGAAGAGCAGCATGATGCCAAGCAGAACGAAGAAGCCTGGCGGTAGGATCGCGGCGATGATCAAGAGAATGTAAAGAACCGGCATCGAAGACCATATCTCGATGAAGCGCTGGAAGAGCAGGTCCGTCCAGCCGCCGAAATACCCTTGAACCGCGCCGGCGGTGACGCCGATCACCGCGGATGCGATGGTCAAGGCAAGTCCGAAGAGGACGGACACCCGGAAGCCATAGATGATGCGCGCGGCGACATCGCGCGCCTGGTCGTCTGTTCCAAGCCAGTTGAGATTGCCGAGAATGCAGCCGGGATCCTCCTGCCCCAGCGGATAGCCGGCACAGCGTTGTTCCGCCTCCATCAACCAGAAGGGGGCCGTCGGTGCAGAGTGCGGGATGTTGGAGTTCACTGTCAGATAGGAATAGCGGATGGGCGGCCACACCATCCAGCCATTCGCCTCGATCTCGTCGGAGATGAAGGAAGACCGGTAGTCGGTGGTGGCGAGAAAACCGCCGAACTTCTCTTCC
>DASYHX010000255.1:0-3526 GCA_035998065.1 Pseudorhizobium sp. | reverse complement strand
CTTGCCGTCGCGCATGGTCAGCCGGTCCGGGGTGTAGTGGAACAGCTCGTAGCCACGCGCCTGCGCCTCCAGCGCCATGGCAAAAGTGGAATCTCCAGCAATGTTGATGCTGGAGACATGGTCCATCTGGAATGCGACCTTGCGAATGCGTGCCATAGCCCCTACCCCTTGAGAAATGCCCGCCTGATGTAGGATGCTCAGGTACCAAAGGCAACGGCCTCAGGTGGGTCGCTGGTTCAGGCTACTTCCATGGCCGGTTGGGGAGTGGCCGGCACGGCTTCGGCTGCGGCGATGCGCTTTCCGGTTTCGCGGACGAAGAAGTGAAGCCGACGCGGATCGACCGCCAGCCTCATCTCGTCATGAAGCTGCACGTCAAGCGGCATCGCTGCCGTCAGCACCTGATCGCCAACATGGCCATGCACCAGGCGCTGGGAGCCTAGTTCCTCCAGATAATCGAGGCGAAACAGCAAACCCTGTTCCTGCGCAGCAGCAACACGCAGATCCTCGGCGCGCACACCCACGGTGACTTCGCCCGAGGCAGGCGCGTATCCACCAAGGGCGAGCGTGGAGGGACCGACAGCCAGGGTGTCGCCATGCAATTCTGCATGCATCAGGTTCATTGCCGGCGAACCGATGAAGCTTGCGACAAAGGTGGAGGCCGGCTGGTGATAAACCTCCAGCGGTGCACCGATTTGCTCAATGCGACCGCCGTTCAGAACGACAAGGCGATCGGCAAGCGTCATCGCCTCCAACTGGTCATGGGTGACATAGATGGAAGTGGTGCCGAGGCGGCGCTGCAGCCGCTTGATCTCTCCGCGCATGCTGACGCGCAGCTTGGCATCGAGGTTGGAGAGCGGCTCGTCGAACAGGAAGGCCGCAGGCTTGCGCACGATAGCGCGGCCCATGGCGACACGCTGGCGCTGACCGCCGGAAAGCGCACGCGGCTTGCGGTCGAGATACTGGTCGATCTCCAGCATGCGCGCTGCCTCGGCGACACGCTCATCGATGTCGGAGCGCGGCGTGTTGCGGTTCTTCAGCCCATATTCCAGGTTCTGCCGCACCGTCATGTGCGGGTAGAGCGCGTAGTTCTGGAACACCATGGCGATATCGCGCTCGGCAGGCTCGACCTTGTTGACGACGCGGCCGCCGATCTTCACCTCGCCTTCGGAAATTTCCTCCAGCCCCGCCACCATGCGCAGAAGCGTGGACTTGCCACAGCCGGAGGGGCCGACGAGGACGATGAACTCACCGTCCTGTATTGTGATGTCGACGGAGTGGACGGCCTTGTTGCCGCCGGCATAGATCTTGGAAACCTGGTTGATGTCGATGGATGCCATGACACGTATCCCTTACTTGTCGCTTTCGGTCAGGCCCTTGATGAACCAGCTCTGGAAGATCACCACGATCAGCACGGGAGGCAGCATGGCGAGCACCGCCAGCGCAAAGGCCTCGTTGTAATCGGGGATCTGAGAGCCGATCCAGACCTGCAGGATCTGCTTGATGCCGCGCATCAAGGTGAAGAAGCGCTCGTCCGTCGTCATCAGCATCGGCCAGAGATACTGGTTCCAGCCATAGACGAACATGATGATGAAGATCGCTGCGATCATCGTCCGCGAGAGGGGCACGAGCACGTCGATGAAGAACTTGATCGGACCGGCACCATCGATGCGTGCCGCTTCCAGGAGTTCGTCCGGCACCGACTTGAAGAACTGCCGGAAATAGAATGTGCCGGTAGCCGACGCTAGAAGAGGCACGATCAGGCCTGTGTAGGTGTTCAGCAGGCCAAGCTCGGACATGACCTGGTAGGAGGGCATGATGCGCACTTCGAGCGGCAAAAGCAGCGTCGTGAAGATCACCCAGAAGGCAAGCGTCGCAAAGCGCATGCGGAAATAGACGATCGCATAGGCCGCCAGCATCGACAGCACGATCTTGCCCAGAGCAAACCCGATGCCGAGGATGAAGGAATTCATCACCATGCGTGACCCGGTGACCTGGCCGGTGAACCCGCCTTCGCGGGTGAGCACCTTTTCGTAGGTCTCGACAAAATTGCCACCCCAGGTCAGCGACAGGCCGTTGCTGTGGATGTCGGCGGCCGCATGCGTCGACGTCATGAAGGCGACGACAACCGGCACCATGAGGAAGAGCGAGCCGAGGATCAGCACCAGATGGTCTGTGAGCTTGTTTTTCTGCATCGCCGTGCCCTCAGGTGTAATGGATGCGTCGCTCGACGAAGCGGAACTGGAAGATCGTCAGCACGAAGACGACGATCATCAGGATGACGGACTGGGCGGAGGAGCTGCCGAGGTCGTTGCCGCGGAAGCCGTCCTCGTAGACCTTGTAGACGAGCGTAATCGGGTTGTTCGCCGCCTTGTCCTTCACCATGACGTCGATGATGCCGAAGGTGTCGAAGAGCGAATAGGTGACGTTGATGATCAGCAGGAAGAAGGCGGTCGGCGCCAACAATGGCAGCGTCACCGTCCAGAAGCGACGCAAGCCGGACTTACAGTCGATTGCCGCCGCCTCACGCACCGAAACCGGCACGCTCTGCAGGCCCGACAGAAAGAAGATGAAGTTGTAGGGCACCTGCTTCCACACCGCGACGACGATCATCGCGAACGCAGTGTCGAAATAGCTCAAGCCGACGCGCATGTCCCAGCCGAACCAGCTCGCCACTTCGACGAATGGGCCAATGTGCTGGTCGAAGAACATCATGCCGATCAGGGCCGCCACGGGTGCCGCGATGGCATAAACGGAAATCAGCATGGTCTTGTAAGCGGAGGAGCCGCGGATCACCGCATCGGCCTTCACCGCCAGCAGAAGGCCGATGGACAGCGAGAACAAAGTGACGAGGGCCGTGAACACGACGGTAAACAGGGCAATTCCGCGATACTGTGCACTCGTCAGCACATCCGTGTAGTTGCTCATGCCCACGAAGGTGGAGCCGAACCCGAACGGGTCTTCAATGTAGAAAGACGAGCTGACGGCCTGGACGGAAGGCCAATAGAAAAAGATAAAGATCACCGCGAGCTGCGGCGCGAGAAGGAGGTAGGGGAGGACAGGCGACGAGAACTGCACCCGCTTGGCACCTTCGGCAACCGCCTTCGGGCGAGGCTTCCGCGTGAGCCAGGGCAGGAACCGGGGTGATGGCGCGACATAGGCCAAGGCATATCCTCCTTACGGGAAACCAGGCCGCTCATTTCAGGGCGGCCTGGCCTTGTCATTCAGAGGCTCGGATCAGCCGGCGGTCTTTGCGAAGCGGGCGAGCAGCTCGTCGCCTTCCTTCTTGATGGTTTCCATCGCGTCCTTGACCGATGTTTCACCAGCGAAGACGCGGTTGTATTCGCGCTCCATGATGGTGCGGATCTGCGGGTAGAAGCCAAGGCGGTAACCCTTGTTCCACTCGCCGCTCGGCAGCTGCAGCTGCTGGATGCCAACTTCGGCAGCAGGGTTTTCCTTGTAGTAACCCTCTTCCTTAGCCAGATCGTAGGCAGCCTTGGCGATGGCGACATAGCCGGTGGCCTGATGG
>DASYHX010000165.1:0-6637 GCA_035998065.1 Pseudorhizobium sp. | reverse complement strand
GGTCTTGAGCGTCAGCCCCTTTTCCATGAACGCGCCCAGCGGAAACTTATCCACGAACCCGCCATAAACGGCCGGCATAGAGACGCGTCCGCCCTTGCGGCAGGCATGAATGGCCTGTCTAATCGAATGGGTTCTGTCGGTGCCAAGGAACATCGACGCCTTGATCTGATCGACCACATTGTCGAGGAAAAAGCCGTGCGCTTCGAGGCCGACGGCGTCGATGACCGCGTCAGGACCGATGCCGCCGGTCATCTCCATCAGCGCTTCATATGTCTTCGATTCCTCATAGTTGATGGTCTCGGCCCCGAAGCGCTTCGCCAGCTCCAACCGATGAGGAAAATGGTCGATCGCGATCACCCGTTGCGCACCCATCAGGAAGGCGGACTGGACCGCGAACAGGCCGACCGGTCCGCATCCCCAGACCGCGACGGTGTCGCCCGGCTCGATGTCGGCATATTCGGCCGCCTGCCAGCCGGTTGGAAGAATATCGGAGAGAAACAGGACTCGGTCATCGTCCAACCCATCGGGAACGACGATCGGACCAACATCGGAAAATGGCACACGGACATATTCGGCCTGCCCCCCCGCATAGCCGCCGGTTAGATGGCTGTAGCCAAACAGTCCGGACATTGGCTGGCCATACATTTCCTGGCCGATATCCTGACTATCGGCAGGATTGCCGTTATCGCAGGCGGAATATTGGTGCTTACCGCAATGGTAGCAGCTCCCGCAGGCGATCGTGAAGGGCACCACGACCCGCTGCCCTTTCTTCAACGTCGATTTTGGGCCGGTCTCGACCACCTCGCCCATAAACTCATGGCCGAGGATGTCGCCTGCTTTCATGGTCGGGATGTAGCCATCGTAAAGATGCAGGTCCGAACCGCATATGGCGGTCGAACTGATCTTGATGATGGCGTCGCGCGGATTGAGGATTTCAGGGTCGTCGACGGTATCGACCCGGACATCATGTTTGCCGTGCCAGGTGAGCGCGCGCATCAGTTCTTCTCCTCGGCAAATTGCTGTGCAGTGCGGGCGGCAGTGGCGACCTCGCCGGTTTCCATGAGCTGCTTGAAGCGCCGCAGATCGCGCCGCGCCTGAATGGCCGGTTCGCGCTGGAACATCTTGGCGACGATCTTGCCGATGAACCCGGCGGGCGGATCATAGGCGATGGTAGCCGTGACGATTGTGCCGCGGTCGCCCGCGTCGCGAAATTCGATCCGGCCGCTATTGGGGACGTCAGCGCCTTCGACAGAAGTCCAGGCGATCAGTTCACCGTCTATCTCTTCTGTGATCACGGCATCCCATTCGACGGTCTTTCCCGCCGGCGCCTTCAGCACCCAGTGGGAGCGTTCAGCGGCCAGAATGTCCACGCGCTCCACATTATCCATGAAGCTGGGCAGCTGGCTGAAGTCGCGCCAATAGGCAAAAAGTTCGGTGCGAGGGCGGTTGATGGTCACGGACTTGCCGATGAGGCTTTCATGGCCCGCCCCCTCAACGGCGGTTGCGGCCTCTTTCTTCTGCTCGCTCGACTTTGCAGTGGCCGCAGGGGCATCGTCTGTCGCATGGCTCATGGGCATAGCTCCTTGGACATGGGAAAATAGGCTGCGCCAGCATATATGGGCGCATCAAAGGCGATCCTCGGTCTCGCCCCCCTCAACGCGACGGTCTCGACAATAGCCCCATGACCGGCAGCATAAATCTTATTGATAGAGATCAGTTTTGGCACCGCGCTATGCGCTGGGCCGCGCCACAAATGGCCCCTCAAGCCTCTTCTGGTGTAAATATCCTGCCTCGGGCTGCTGGAACGGACAGTGGCGTGAGCCGTTCGCTCGGCCATCCCCACCACTCGAGGAGTGTTCCATGAAGACCGTAACATTCGTCCATGGGATGTTTCAAAATTCTGTCAGTCGGCAGAGGTGGACCAGTTATTTTAGCGAGAAGGGCTATGATTGCGTGGCCCCGGCCTGGCCGCTTCATGCGGGAAACCCAGTCGATCTGGGTGAGAATCCGCCTGAAGGCCTGGGCGATCTCCACCTTCACGAGGTGATCGAAGCGATCGAGGCCCAAGTGCGGCGTTACGACCTGCCGATCATGATCGGTCATTCGGTTGGTGGGCTCATCACCCAGATCCTGCTCAATCGCGGATTGCTGTCGAGCGGTGTTGCGATCAATCTGTCGCGCCTAACGCGATGATCGATCTCGACTTGGGCTTGATTAAGAACAGCGCGATCATCGCAAACCCCCTGAAGGGCAATGCGCCCGTGCTTGTGGATGAAAAAAACCTTCCATGGCGCCTTCGCCAACACGCTCAGCAAAGCCGAGGCTGCAGCCGAGTTCGAGGCGACGGCTATGCATGACAGCCGCAATGTGCTGCGCGATTGCATTGGTGAGGATGGCAGGATCGATCTCGATGCACCCCACGCACCACTTCTTCTGATTGGTGGTGAAGAGGATCAGATCATCCCTGCGCACCTCACCGAGAAGAATTTCAAGGCGTACACGGATGCCGCGAGCCTGACCGAGTTTCTGCCCTTCGCCGGTCGCAGCCACTATATTTGCAATGAACCGGGCTGGCAGGATGTCGCGGAAGCCGCCTACCAGTTTATCGAGCGCAACAGCGCCGCAACCAGCGTCGGCGCGATCATCTGATAGCCCTTGCCGGTCCGCAGGCAGGGTGCTGCGGGCCGGCGCAGACTTGTCCATTCAACCCCGGACTGCTGCCCACGGAAAGTTACGTGGCATTCTTCACCGACGGACCGAAAGCCAGGAAGCCGTCACCCAGAGGTTTATGAGGATTGGAAGATGGTCATGGTGCGGAACAACGGACTGACGCTCGTCCTGCTATTGTTGTTTGGGGCGAGCATTATCGGACAATGGATCGCGGGCTGGCATGTTCAGGTCGAAGATGCGCACCGCCATGGCGAACAGGCGCTTTCGCTCAGCGCCTACAGCTTCAGCCCCGAATTTCTCTCCAGCGTCTTTGAAAATTGGGAGAGTGAATTCCTTCAGATGTCAGCCTATGTGGTGCTGACCGCTTTCCTCATTCAGCGCGGTTCGGCCGAATCCAAGGACCCGGACGGCCCTCCGCGAGACGCAGACCTGGATCTCCAGGCGAGCAAGCCCGGTGCACCGAAAATCCTGCGATGGGGGCCAATCTGGCGCGCGCTCTATGCGCAATCGCTCGGCCTAGCCCTGGCCGCCCTTTTCGTCATCTCTTTCGTCATCCACTGGAGCCAAAGCGCCAGGGTGGCAGCGCAGGATGCAATAGCACATGGGGAAAAGCCGCTGACAACGATAGTCTATCTCGGCGATCCTCAGCTTTGGTTTGAATCCTTCCAAAACTGGCAAAGCGAATTTCTCTCGACTGCAGTTCTGGTGCTTCTATCCATTTTCCTGCGCCAGCGGGAATCGCCGGAATCCAAGGCTGTAGCAGCCCCTCATAACCAGACGGGCGAGTAAGCGCATGTGGATGGCTCCATACTCCCGGCCTCCTTCCTATTTGCGAGTCGTTAGCGAGGAACCATAGTTGGTGTCGACGGCTTCATTGGCCATCACCCATAGGAGAATTAGGATGGCCGAGGCGCAATTTACCGATGCGATCGCCCTGTTGAAGGCCGACCATCGCAAGGTCGAGGATCTGTTCGAGAAGTTCGAGGGCGCGAAATCCGCAGACCGCAAGCAGGCGCTGGCGCACGAGATTTGCGTCGAGCTCAAAATCCACACGCTCATCGAGGAAGAAATCTTCTATCCCGCTTTCCGCGGGTTGATCGAGGACGACACGCTCGACGAAGCCTATGTCGAACATGATGGCGCCAAGGTGCTGATCAACGATTTGGAGGCCGGGTCGCCCGCGGACGCTTTCTACGATGCAAAGGTCAAGGTGCTTTCGGAAGAAATCAAGCATCATGTCCATGAGGAGGAGATGCCGTCGGAGGGCATGTTCGCTCAGTGTAGGAAGACGGATGTCGATCTTGTGGCACTCCGCGACGCGATGGCCGCACGCAAAAAGGAATTGCTAGCCCAAGCAAAGACAGACGGACTGCCCGCCGCAAAGCCGACGGCTATGAACCTGGTCGCAGCCTGATCAGCCGGTAATACGGAATGGTCGGCGCCTGAAAATGGCGGCGGCCGGTTTCTCGCGACCACTAGCCAACGCGATCCGCCACAGCAGCGGCAGACCTCTTAGTTCGCAAGGACTTTGCCGAAAGCTACTCATCGTTCGGCAAGGTCCGTGCAGGGTTCGGACACATTCCTAAGTGGAGGCTAGCGACACCGTCCGCAGACGCTTGCAAACGCTGCTGGCGAGTTTAACGGTCCTGAGAATCGGGTAAAGGATATTCCAGAAGAACAATGCTCTCTTTCTCATTTCGAGGCTGCTAACTGCGCTCTGAGTTTTGGGCGAAGATAGGGGCGGTTTCTCGAAAGTCGCGAAGAAACCTTATCTGCGCCGCCTCTCGTCACGTTCCGCCGGCGCCGCGGGCCATTCTCCCTCGACAAGGGGCGCCAGGCTTTCAAACCACGTGCGTGGGCACAGCAGCGTTAGCCGATCACTGGCAAAGTTCATGTCCGCCCAATCCACAGCGCGAAGTTCTTCATCCACGCCCGCCCAACCGCCAGATGCGACCACGACGTAACTTACGCTGCCGCTCTTGCAGGTCACGAGGGCTTCGACGGCTTTTCCGATTGTCTCGCCTTCAGCATCAACGACCGGCATGCCAGCGACGCTCGTCGCGGTAAAAAGAGTTGGATAGAGCGACCGCTGGCTTGCCTGAGCAGCGGACTTGCCGCCATCTTCATAGGCACGTTGCATGCCCAGCCAACGCCAGACGCCGATGAGATTGACCAGAGTTAGAAATCCGTTGGTGGCAAGCAGGTTTGCTTGTCCTGAAGAGAAACCGATTATCGACCAAGCGATCGATCCCAAGGTGAAGACCGCGAAACCCAAGCCAGTGACGCGTGCGCCGAGATTGGCTGCAGTCATCATGGCCGCAATCATGGTGGCGGCAGGGGCGATCCAACTGGCAAGGTCTTCCAACTCTGGTAGCTCCGTGATCAAAAGGTCAGAAGCGACCAACGCGAAACGGTCTTGCCGGTGCCGGATCAAAGGCAGATTTCTAAGATTGCCCTTTGCGCGCGCATGGCGGTTCCGCATATCTTGGGGCAGGCTTATGCCGTACATATCGATCACGAGCACGGGATGGATCATGTAAACGGGATTGGCGTACTGAGCCGACGCAGCTTTCTTGGCGGAGCGATCGGCTCATCAACCATTTTTGCGCTTGCTCCAGCCTTTGCCGAAACAACCAAACCGGAAGTTGATGCCGTTACGATCCAGGTCCTCGTCGATAACGCAACCTTTGGCCCGTTCCTGCCTGATCTGACGTTGCCAAGGCTCAAGGTGGTTGGTAACACCGGCGACAAGGGCAAGACGCGGACGGCACCGCGCGCTTTGAGCGACATATCCCTTCGGACCTCTTTCTCGACATGCTCCAACTTCCTCGTGCTTCGATCAAATTGGGTGTCTCGTCACCGGGAGCCTTCAGCTGGAATTCTGAACCCTGCGGAGTTGAAACGCGATGAACCTATGAAGATCGAGCCTTTTGGGACGTCGCCAGCCGTTCACCTAGTATGACCGCGATCAGGATGAGGGCGGCTGCCGTGAGTAGTAGCAGACTGACTGGGGCGGTCACGCTTCCAATCGGCGATATGTCGATGAGTGCAGAAGTCAGCAGAAACGGTCCGCAGCTGCGCGAGCCGAGCACTTCGACGATCTCGCCAAAGCTTCACGATGCTTCGTTTCGGCAAGCGAATAAGATGAAGACCTGCCATTCCCGTCGCCGCTCGCGAACGTCGGCTTCGTCCCAGCCCCAGCCGTTCAGTGATAAGGGTGCCAGAATTAAGGAACTGGCTGGTCAGAAAAACGATGAGATGTGTGTCCACATTTGAGTATCGCATCGTCGTCATCCATTGAATTTAGTTGTGGCATATTGAGGCAAGGGACACGCACGGGCGCAATTAAGTGCTTGATAATAGGCCTCAATATGCCATAACTTTCTCTCTTTTAATCAGTAGGTCGCTGGTTCGAACCCAGCTGGACTCACCACCCCTGACATCGCGACAGCAACCGATCCCGGCGCATCAGCGCCCGATCAAAGCGCGCATCCAAGCCATTTCTGCACGCAACGCACAACTATCGTGCCGACAAACGACAGGACAGGACGCGCCCTGATGTTATCGA
The DNA here is from genome assembly GCA_035998065.1 of Pseudorhizobium sp. Lineage (GTDB taxonomy): Bacteria > Pseudomonadota > Alphaproteobacteria > Rhizobiales > Rhizobiaceae > Neorhizobium. Next base: position 399 of record DASYHX010000165.1, on the reverse strand, counting down.
GCGGGCGACGCGCTCGCTGCCAAGATCCGGGGCGCACACCGCGGTTTTCGAAAGGCGGGCGCGTCACCTTTCCCATGAATCGACCTTCCCCCATTGCGCCCACCCGCAAAAGAAAACGCGGCCCCAGGACAAGCCCGGAACCGCGTCTTTGCCTTTTCCCAAAAGGGAGATGGGATCAGAACTTGCCCTGGATACCGACGAAGAAACGACGGCCAGGATAATAGAGATCCACCGGCATATCCTTGTTGATATAGACCTTGGAATATTCCTTGTTGAGGTTCTGCCCCTCCAGGAAGACGCTGAAATGATATTCCGGGAAGCGCAGCGTGATCTTGCCGTCCAGATAGCCTTCGCCCTTGCGATAGAGCGGGTTGTTGCCATTGGTCGCGCTGATCACCG
>DASYHX010000161.1:0-5320 GCA_035998065.1 Pseudorhizobium sp. | reverse complement strand
TGCACAACGATGCTCCGGGGTGGGAGAGCCGTCCATCCCATTAGCTGGCGCAGGGAATATGGTGGCCTGAAGACCGACCAGGCGAGGCGGATGAAGGATCTGGAGAAAGAGAACCAGCGGCTACGCCGGGCGATTTCGGATCTGACGTTGGACAAGCTGATCTTGCAGGAAGCTGCCAAGGGAAACTTCTGAGCCCCGCGCGGCGGCGGCGCTGCATCGATCAGTTGCGACGAGATTTGCCGATCCGGGTGTCCGAGCGACGGATATGCCGGGTGCTGGGGCAGCATCGATCGACACAGCGCAAGGTGCCGCGTGGGGCAGATGACGAACAGGCGCTCACGGAGGACATCGTCGCGCTGGCGAAGCAATATGGCCGCTATGGCTACCGCCGAGTGACGGCGTTGCTATGCCATGCGGGGTGGACGGTGAACCACAAACGGGTCGAGCGGATATGGCGACGCGAAGGACTGAAGGTCCCGCTGCGTCAGCCCAAACGGGGACGCCTGTGGCTCAACGACGGATCATGTATCCGCTTGCGGCCTGAGTATCCCGGGCATGTGTGGGCCTACGACTTCGTCGAAGGGCGCACGCACGATGGCCGCAAGTTCCGGATTCTGACGATCATCGACGAGGCCAGCAGGGAATGCCTTGGCACTCATCGTTGCCCGGCAGCTCAAACACGAGGATGTGCTGGCGGCGCTGGCTGACCTGTTCATCTCGCGTGGGCCATAGCGGCTCCCGATCCGGCACTTCCCAATGTGCTATGGTAGCGAGTTTATCGCGACCGCCGTCCAGAAATGGTTGGGGCAGATCGGCGTGAAGACGCTCTATATCACCCCGGGATCACCATGGGAGAATGGCTATAACGAAAGCTTCAATGGGTCGCTTCGCGACGAACTGCTCAACGGCGAGTCTTCTACAGCCTCGCTGAGGCCAAGGTGCTGATCGAGGCATGGCGGCGGCATTACAACACCGTTTGCCCTCACAGCAGCCTGGGCTACCGACCGCCGGCACCGGAAACGGCGACACCGCCATATCCGGCCTCCGGTTCCGCTTCGCTCCACCTCCGTCCGGATATGGCGGCGATGGGCTTAATCCACTAACAAACCAATCGGGCCACTCGGTGGGGGCAGATCACAATTCCGTCATAGACAAATAGTGAAGATCGGATTGTTCGCAACCACCATCTCATTTGACTAAAAAATATAACCACATGTAAATATTGCATAAACTTTACGCCCCTAAGCGCCACCCTACCAAAGGGGGCTTATAATTGGCTGAAGGCAATCCATCACCTAAAGGGCGGAAACGGCCGCTCAGTTCCGGTTTCCGAAACAGGCGCATTCGCGATTTCCAGACGCTTCCCTACAGCTGGGACAGGCTGACGGCCGTGGATGTCGACCATCTCAAAGGCATTGTATGCGCAAGACTACAGGAAAACATTGGTCTGTTTGAACTGGAACTCTGCCTTCTCATCTGGGCCTCGCTGACGACTGGGCGTAGCTATAAAACACTGCTGCCTCTCAGCTTCCATACCGCATCAAACGAAAGCAATTGGGTCGCCACGTCGCCAGCGTTGGTAAGGAATGGCGAAAATTGGGCATGGTGGCTGGACCTAAGGGATCGGGCCGATCCAAAGCCGACGGAGGCAGGCACGCTAACTCTGTCAGAGCGTATTTACCTCCCCGTCACGGATCTGACCGTCACTATCATTGACCGATGCCTTGCACAGCGTAAATGCGCGCCCGATAGATTTGCCCAGCCCCTGTTCACCCATTGGGAGGTCGGCAGATACGGACGACAAGTTGCAGGCGAACCCGATGAACAGGACCTGCTGGTCGCGACTATGATGCACTGGCTTGAGCGCCACGATCCGCAGACCGGGCGCAAAGCGCGCGACGCAGCGGCGACAACGGCGTCCCTCACTCGGTGGCTGCCCGCTACAATGAACGAAGCAGCGGGCGGCGACATGGTGCTAACGGCCGCCATCACCGGAATCATTCCCAGCATGGCCGAAGCCTCAAGCGCCTACGGGGCCCTTTCGCAGGACAGGCTGGCCCGCCATTATCGTTCCTCCATCAACGGGATCGACACCCTACCCCCTGTCACTTTACCCGCAACCGTGGCCGCTACACATATCGGTGGACGCTTTACGCCCACGGATGAGACCGTTGGTGATCTGGTGCGCTCTCTGGCCGAGGGTCTGGAAGCGGCGCCGCGGCCTATCGAGATGCTCCATCAGGCCATGACCCGTTACAGCGTAGGCTTGCTGGCCTTTGCTCTTGCCCATCGCGGAATTACAGGATCCTTGCCGGCGTCAAAGGACGTCGATGACAACACGCGCTTCTACTCGCTCACAGACAAAAATGTCAGGGGAACGGAAACCCAGAGATTGGTCTGGCTCTGTGACACAGCCATGGAGCAACTGCGCCTCTATGACGAGCATGTAAAGTGTCTCGAAGATATGCTTCCAGAAGAGACGGCACGACAGGTTGGCCAGATCAGGGAACAACGCGATCTTCCGCTTTTCCGGTTGAAACGCCACCGTTCAAAATCGTTCGATCGCGAGTTGCTCACGGCAGAGCCAATCAAGGTAACAAACGCAATCGGTCAGGCCATGGCCGTGCAGCACTTAAGGAAAAATGCAGGCCGTCACTGGTTGCGGACGAAGCTCGTCGGACAATGCAGTACTGAAACCATTCATGCCTTTTACGGCCATGGGCCGCTGGACAGCGGCAGTTGGGACATGTTCAGTGCGCTCGACCCAGCGGTGTATCGGGCCGATCTCGCCCGTACGCTTGATCCTGTCCTTCAGGCAGCCGGATGGATTCCGCGTGCCGCCAATCTCGCGATCGCCACGCTGTGACAATGGTGCTGGCAGACTTCGACCTGGCATATGAAGATGACGATTTGCATGCCGTTGAGGTACAGGAATCCGCAATTGATGTGCGTTCGCCGCTCTATCTTATGGGAAAAATGCTAACTTCGGCCGTCCAGCGCGGCGGATTGCATAACGCGCTGCTCTGGCCTTCATGGATGCAGGGAGTTGATCGCTGGGTTCTGGTCCAGGGTAGCATGCTGTCGATCGATATGGAGTTGGATGGCCATTCGGCCCGATGGTTTGCCGATCCTGTCACCGCCATGCTGATCGTGCAATGGAGGAGAGATGGGCATCGGCTACCGGCTGAGGCGACCCCGGAGGAATGCTTTGCTGCGTACGGACGAACAGAAATAGATGAAGATGGGCGCCGCGGTCAGCTACTGGTTAAAGACGCCGGCAGAGCCTGGCGAATGCACCTACCCGGATTGCTTTTGGCCCACGCGCAGGGCCGTGCCCCCGGCGTGTCCGTCAGCCATGAAAGCTGGTTTCGCATCATCCATGGTGATGTGGTGCCTGGCGAAGTCCTAAAACCGGTGCAGGATAAGCGGAAAAATGAAAAGAAATACAATATAATTCTGGACCCGCTTATTCTGGCCGCATCTGATGCACTTAATCCTACCCGATCAATTTTCAAAAGTGGCGTAAATCTAAAGAAATCTAAAATAAAAAGAATAGTACTAAATAATTTGTCAAATATATCACTGATTGACAACGACAAATTTAAATTGCAAAACACACTTGTAGATTGGTGCAAATATGCAATTCGTGTCAACGGCGGAGCAAAAGTCGGCCATGCGGCGGCGTAAAACCAGGCCACGGTGTTACATGCCGGGGGGAGTGGCGTGAGGGCGTAGCCCGAAGGCCACTCCCCCCGGCATTGGCTTGATTTTCAGGGTCTGGTTTTGGCCTTTCGGGCCCGGCTGTGAGCGAGGCGATAGCTTTCGCCGTTCATCTCGAGGATGCTGACGTGATGGGTCAGGCGATCGAGGAGCGCGCCTGTGAGGCGCTCGGATCCGAAGGTTTCGGTCCATTCGTCGAAGGGCAGGTTGCTGGTGATCAAGGTGGAGCCGCGCTCATAGCGCTGGGAGATCAGCTCGAACAACAGTTCGGCACCGGTCTTGGAGAGCGGTACGAAGCCCAGTTCGTCAATGATGAGCAGCTTGTATCCGGCCATCTGCTTCTGGAAGCGCAGGAGACGCCGCTCGTCGCGCGCCTCCATCATCTCGCTGACCAGCGCCGCCGCAGTGGTGAAGCCCACCGACAGTCCTTTCTGGCATGCTGCCAGTCCGAGCCCCAAAGCTACGTGCGTCTTCCCGGTGCCCGATGGCCCCAGAGCGATGGCGTTCTCACGCCGCTCGATCCACTCGCACCGCGCCATCGCGAGCACCTGCATCTTGTTGAGCCGGGGGATGGCTTCGAAGTCGAAGCTATCGAGGCTTTTGACGGCGGGGAAGCGCGCGGCCTTGATGCGCCGCTCGACCATGCGACGCTCCCTGTCGATCATTTCCATCTCGACGAGGCGGGCGAGGAAGCGGATATGATCGACGCCTTCGGCGGCGCATTGCCGCGCGAGCTTGTGATGCTCACGCAGGCACGTAGGCAGCTTGAGCGCCTTGAGATGGTGAGCGAGAAGGATCTCCGGGGCCTGATCGCTCATGCGGCCTCCTGCCGATCGGAGAGCAGGCTCAGATAGGCTCTGGCAAAGGTCTTCTCGACCGTGGTGCGTGGCAGGAAGGGATAGACGTCCAGGTCCAGCCTGGGCGGTACGCGTTCGATCCGGCACAGGACGAGGTGCTTGACGGCATCGAAGCCGATGGCGCCAAGATCTATGGCCTGTTCCACCGCCGCCTGAAGATCGGCGACGGCGAACGTTTCCAGCAGGCGCAGCACCTGAACATATTCGCGCCTGCCATGTTTGTGCATGCGCCCTTCCATCAACCGCTGCAGTGTCGTAAACGCTTCGGGCAGATCCCAGTCCTGCAAAGGGGCGGCCTGGTCGAATGCGTTGATCTTCTGCTCGATCAGCGGGAGATAGTGTAGCGGGTCGAAGATAACCTCCTCGCGGGCATAGCAACGGGGATGACGGGCTATGACTTCGCTGCGGCAACCGATTACCACCACATCGACATAGGCCCTGATCCAGACCTCCTGATGGCCCCAGGCCACCGGAACCGAATAATCGTTGGTCTTGTAGCGCACCAGCGATTGCGAGGAGACCCGCCCGCTGGTCTGATCGCAGGCCTCGAAGGGGGTAGCGGCAAGAGGCTGCATGGCGGCAAGATCGCGCTGCAGGCGCTCGCCGATCGTCTCGCTCTCCCTGCGCACCTTGTCCTGCTGGCGCTTGCGGCATTGCTCCTCCAGCCACAGGTTGAACGCCTCCCAGGTCGGGAACTTCGGAATCGGGACCATGAAGTTGCGCCGGCAATAGCCTACCAGCCC
>DASYHX010000118.1:0-3111 GCA_035998065.1 Pseudorhizobium sp. | reverse complement strand
CTACCAGCTTGTCGCCATCTGTCCTGCGCGAACCTTCAGCGCGCGCCCGATGCCCTTCGGTTCCGCGTCTAGATCGTCCGGCACCACGGCAGGAGAAATGTTATCGAGGCAGGCGGCGATGTGGTCGGTGATGGCGTTCATCAGCGATGGCGACAGACCCGGGCGCTTCATCAGGCCGATCTGCACCGGCGGAAGCGGCGGGAAGCCGTCGCTGGACGTCAGCACCTTCATTCCAGGCCGCAGTGTCGACTCCGGCAGTACGGAGACCGCCATGCCGGCGAGCACCGCAGCGGCAACGACGGTCGACGACCAGCTGGTGAACAGCACCTGGTATTCACGCCCGTCCGCATCCAGCGCCGAGCATGCGAGCTGGCGCCAGAGGCAGTCGCGGCGCCCGACGGCAAGCGGCACCGGCGCATCGTCGCGCAGTGGGTGGTTCGCGGAGGCGACCCAGCAGAGAGGCTCCGTCCGCACCACGTCCGAGATGCGCGCCCGCGGGTTGTGGGTGACGAGCGCGATGTCCAGCTCGCCCCGTGCCATCCGCTCCGCCAAACTCGCCGAGTTCTCGCAAACGATATAGAGCTCGACATTCGGATGCGTCTTGGCAAAGCGCCCGATGATCTCGGGCATGTAGCGGTCGGCGTAGTCGTCCGGTGTGCCGATCCGAAGCGTCCCTTCCAGCCGGTTGTCATCGAAGGCAGCGATGGCCTCATTGTTCAGCCGGATGATCCGTCGCGCGTAGTTGAGGAGCTTCTCGCCTTCAGTTGTCAGGCGGTTGCCGCGACCGTCCTTGGCGAAGAGCTGCTTGCCGATCCGCTCTTCCAGCCGCCGCATCTGCATGGAGACCGCCGATTGTGTCTTGAAAACACGATCGGCGGCCTTCGTGAAGCTGCCGGTGTCGACGATGGCGAGGAAGGTGTGAAGCTGGTCGATATCGAGAGGAGCTGACATGGCGCGATCATCCATCAGAGTAGCTGATGCCAATCATTAGAAACATTCGTTGGACTGATCAATACCGGGTGCGGCATAAACAACGTGTAATCAAGACATGGGGTGCTTCCACGCACCCGCAAGCCCTGACCACCTATCCGCAGGACCCCCGCGGAGGGACGGTCTTTCTCGTGCCGATGGAAAGGATACGATCATGCGCACGACCCAGATAGTTGAACTCGACCTCGTTCAGGAGCGCCCGGCCAAGCGCAGCTACGCCTCCGTTACGTTGGCTCTGACGGGCTATGTCTGGCGTGTGCTTCGAAACCGATGGGTGGCCAACCGGCTGCATGACCTCGACGACCGCCAGCTCGACGACATCGGCCTGACCCGGCACGACGTGATGAAGGCCACCCATGGCTCCGGCCTCTTCGACGATCCCTCTGCTCTTCTGGCGGAATCGGCGCGGCGTCGGGCTCGGACCAGGTTTCAGCGCCTGACGCGCAACTGAGTGATTTTTCCCCGCAGGGTGATAGCCAATAGCCCTGCCGCTTGCCCGGCCCGGACCTCCCGGCCGGGCTTTTTTATGTTTTGTCTTCGCCGCCAGCTGCGGGCTGGCCCGCAGGTTTGCCGCCCATATAAGTCTCGAAGATCGATTCCATGTTCTTCTGGTAAGTCTTTTGCACTTCGAGCCCGCTGTCGAACATGCCGGTCAGCGCCTCGACGTAGGGATTGGTTTCCGCCTTGCTCTGTGCCTGCCCTGGGTCCTTGCCTGCGCCTGTCATCGAACCGGACATCATCCCTTGGAATACCTGCATGAAGGGGTTGTCTGCGAATGGATTGGGATGAGCCTTTGTCGTAGGACTGGACGGGCGATCAAGGCCCCAGGCGGCGCGGACACTCTTCATGAAAGGATTGTCGAAAACGTCTGCAGGGCCGTTCGGCGGACTCTGCTTCGGCTGCATGCCGAGGCTCTCCAGCCATGGCTTGGTCATCTGACCCATGGGCGTGGAAGCAAACATGTCCGCTCCCTGCTGCATCTGCCCCGTCGCCTGCTTGAACATTCCGCCCATCAGCATGTCGGCCATGGCCGGCATCATGTTGCGCAGCATGTCCTGGCCCAGCCCCGTCAGTTGCGCCGCCTGTGCGGCAACCGCGCGCGAGACGTCTGGAGATCCGAATAGCTTGTCCAGCACCGCATTGCCGTCCGCCATGCCCTGGGGAGTGAAAGCCTTTCCAAGGTCCTCGAAATACTTCGCATAAGAACCGGACATCATCGTGCTCATCAGCGACGAGAAGTCGTAAGGGTTGGTGGCCGTACGCTTGAAGCCTGAGGAGAAGGCCGGCGTCAGCGCCGCCATCGCTTGCGCGGCCTGTTCCTGGGCCAGATTGAACTGCTTTGCCATAGCCTCCATGGCGGCCCCGTTCTGTGCCTTCAGCATCATGTCGAACAGTGGCAGCATGGCGCGTCCTTTCCAGTTGGCGTGATATGCCAATATATCCGGAAAGTTAGCGACGGGAACCGCTTTTTCGGAGCGGGCGGGTCAGTACTTGAATTCGTCGAAAATCGGCTCGACCGACTGCTGCCAGCGGCCGCGGTAAAGCATCAGCAGATCATCGGCCATGGTGGCCTTCTTCGCCAGCACCTCGTCCAGCGTCGTCAGGAAGACGGTCTCATCCTGGCCCTCGCTGTTCAGCCGCTTGCGCGCCGCAAGGCCGGAGCGGGAAATCTCGACGACCGCCTTGGCAACCTCAAGAAGTGGTCGGCCCGCGACCTCGGCCTTCAGCGCCTTCGCTGGCACGGCGTCCCGCAACTGCAGCACGTCTTCAAAGCTCCAGCCTGCCGTCAGTTCCTCGGCTGCGGCCAAGGCCGCATCATCATAGAGCAGGCCGACCCAGAATGCCGGCAGGGCGCAGATGCGCCGCCACGGTCCGCCGTCTGCGCCGCGCATTTCCAGGAAGCGCTTCAGCCGCACGTCGGGGAAGAGCGTCGAGAGGTGATTGGTCCAGTCGCCCATCGTCGGCTGCCAGTCAGCGATTTCGCCCTTCAGCGCCCCGTTCATGAACTGCCTGAAGGTGACATGGGTGCAGTCGTGGTACTTGCCGTCGCGGACGACGAAATACATCGGCACGTCGAGCGCCCATTCCACGTAGTCTTCGAAACCGAAGTCATTGTTGAAG
>DASYHX010000109.1:0-17844 GCA_035998065.1 Pseudorhizobium sp. | reverse complement strand
CGCGACGCGACGAATGTCGCTGCGGCCGATGCCGAGATCGTGGAGTTCACGATCACTCATGCGGTGCAGTTCGGTTACGGTCTCGCGGTACTTGCGCCAGTTGTTGAGCTTGCGTGCGATGTTCATGGTCATACCCCTTCGGTTCGCGTCTTCGGCGCCCCGCAGCGCCGCGTCAAATTCAATGGAGCAAATTTATGCTGCGCTGCGAAAAGGTAACAGAGCCAATGTCCTATGCCACCTATGCATTCCGCGCATCGCAACAGGCCACTGGTGTCAACGGATGATTAACAATTACGCTGAGAGCAAAAACAACGCCTGCCGGGGAGGGAACCGGCAGGCGTCATTTGGTGAGATCGGCGCAAGGGGAGGAGGTCGCCGTCTCGTCTCGGTCCTGATGTGGGAGGAGCCCAGGACCGATCTCGAATCGCATCACGAACAAGACGCCAACCAGTTTGTTCCTCGCGACGTATAAGAATATTCTTATGCAAGAATGGTAAATGAATGCTTAATCGAGGCCGCAGGCCGTTGCTGTCACCGCGCGCTTGCTCCCGCGTGAGCGTTGCCGAGCCTTCATTTTCCCTTTGCGCCGGAAAAAACGGGTGATATAGAGACGCGCGCTCCGAAGCCCCTTGCGGGGATTGCGCGGCTGGAGCGCGGGTATGGTGAAATTGGTAGACACGCCAGATTTAGGTTCTGGTGCCGCAAGGCGTGGGAGTTCAAGTCTCTCTACCCGCACCAGAGCCGCCGGAGCAGGATCGGGAGCCTTCACCGGCTAGAGATCAGCGTTCCAGAAGTCGCGGCCGGTCACTCAGGTTCCGGCGTCGTGCTCATCGAAAACCAACGGCTGTCTGAGCACCGCCGCCACGATATGAAGGTTTGAAAATGCAGGTTACCGAAACGCTCGCTGAAGGGCTGAAGCGCGAAATCAAGGTTGTCATTCCGGCCAAGGACATGGAAGCTCAGATGAATGAGCGCCTGGCCGACGCCAAGGACAAGGTCCGCATCAACGGTTTCCGCCCCGGCAAGGTGCCGATGTCACATCTGAAGAAGATGTACGGTAAGTCGATCATGGCCGAGGTCGTCAACGAGATCGTACGCGATCGTCCGACCAAGATCCTGTCCGAACGCGGCGAGAAGTCGGCGACGCAGCCGTCTATCACGATGACGGAAGATGAGGCCGAGGCCGAAAAGATCCTCGCGGCGCAGGCGGATTTCGAATTCACGCTCGCCTATGAAGTCATCCCGCCGATCGAGCTGAAGTCCACCGAGGGACTGAAGGTCGTTCGCGAAGTGGTCGAGGTCTCCGAGGACGAGGTCACCGAGCAGATCCTCAAGATTGCCGAAAACGCGCGTACGTACGAAGCCAAGAAGGGCAAGGCTGCCGACGGCGACCGCGTCACGATGAACTACCTCGGCAAGGTCGACGGAGAAGCTTTTGACGGCGGCACCGCGGAAGACGCAGAACTGGTGCTCGGCTCCGGCCGCTTCATCCCCGGCTTCGAAGACCAGTTGGTTGGCGTCAAGGCTGGCGACGAGAAGACCATCACCGTCACCTTCCCCGCTGACTATCCGGCTGCCAACCTGGCAGGCAAGGAAGCCACTTTCGACGTCACCGTAAAGGAAGTCGCTGCCCCGGCCGAGGTGGAGCTGAACGACGAACTCGCGTCGAAGATGGGTATTGAGTCGCTCGACAAGCTCAAGGAAATCGTCCGCGGTCAGATCGAAGGACAGTACGGCAATGTCACCCGTCAGAAGGTGAAGCGCCAGATCCTTGATCAGCTCGACGAGATGTACAAATTCGACACGCCGCAGGGCCTGGTTGACGCCGAGTTCGAAAACATCTGGCGCCAGATCAACACTGATCTCGCTCAGTCGGGCAAGACCTTTGCCGACGAAGACACGACCGAGGAAGAAGCACGCGAAGAATATCGCAAGCTCGCCGAACGCCGTGTCCGCCTTGGCCTCGTTCTTTCCGAGATCGGCGAGAAGGGTGGCGTCGAGGTGACCGAGGAAGAAATGCAGCGCGCGCTCTTTGCCCAGCTGCAGCAGTTCCCGGGCCAGCAGAAGGAAATCCTGGATTACTTCCGCAACACGCCGGGCGCATCCGCATCTCTGCGCGCCCCGATCTTTGAAGAGAAAGTCGTCGACAAGCTGCTGTCCGAAATCGACGTGACCGACAAGAAGGTTTCCAAGGAAGAGCTTTTGGCCGAGGATGAGGAAGGCGCTGAAGCCTCCGACAAGCCGGCAAAGAAGAAGGCCGCTCCGAAGAAGAAGGCTGCCGCCAAGGACGAGGCTGCCGAGGCCGGCTCTGAGGACGCACCGGCTCCGAAGAAGAAGGCTGCTCCAAAGAAGAAGGCTGCTGAAGACAGCGCCGAATAATCTTCAACTCACCTGCATAAGGAAGCCGGGTCGGCAACGATCCGGCTTTTTTGTTGTCTCACCACGAAGTGCCCGTCATGATCCGTATCGAAAACATCAGCAAGTCCAACAGCCACCGCATCCTCTATATCGAAGCTTCGGCCGCTCTCAACCGCGGTGAGAAGATCGGCCTTGTGGGGCCGAATGGAGCGGGCAAGACGACGCTGTTTCGCATGATCACCGGTCAGGAGGCTCCTGACGAGGGCCAAGTGGGCGTCGAGAAGCATGTCACTATTGGCTATTTCAACCAGGACGTGGGTGAAATGTCCGGTGTCAGCGCGGTGACCGAAGTCATGAATGGCGCCGGGCCGGTCAGCACGGTGGCTGCCGAACTGCGGGGGCTGGAGGCTGCCATGGTCGATCCGGACCGGATGGACGAGATGGATCAGATCATCGAGAGATATGGTGAGGTCCAAGCCCGCTACGAGGAGCTGGACGGCTACGGGCTGGAAAGCCGCGCCCGGGAAGTTCTTGCCGGTCTTTCCTTCAGCGAAGAGATGATGGACGGCGACGTCGGCAAGCTGTCCGGCGGCTGGAAGATGCGCGTGGCACTCGCTCGCATTCTTCTGATGCGCCCTGACGTGATGCTGCTCGACGAGCCGTCCAACCACCTCGACCTGGAGAGCCTGATCTGGCTGGAGCAGTTCCTGAAGAACTACGATGGCGCGCTGCTGATGACCTCGCACGACCGCGAGTTCATGAACCGCATCGTCAACAAGATCATCGAGATCGATGCCGGCTCGCTGAACACCTATGCCGGGGACTACGGCTTCTACGAACAGCAGCGGGCACAGAACGAAAAACAGCAGCAGGCACAATTCGAGCGCCAACAGGCGATGCTCGCCAAGGAGATAAAGTTCATCGAGCGCTTCAAGGCGCGCGCCAGCCACGCGGCGCAGGTGCAGAGCCGCGTCAAGAAGCTCGACAAGATTGAGAGGGTGGAGCCGCCGCGTCGGCGCCAGGCGGTCGCGTTCGAGTTTCAGCCGGCGCCGCGTTCTGGCGAGGACGTGGCGAGTCTCAAGGGTGTGCACAAGGCGTATGGCAGCCGGACGATCTATGACGGGCTCGACTTCACCATTCGACGCAAGGAACGCTGGTGCATCATGGGCGTCAACGGTGCGGGGAAGTCGACGCTTCTGAAGCTGATTGCCGGGTCAGCCGAGCCGGATCAAGGCACCGTTGCCATCGGCGCCAGCGTCAAGATGGGCTATTTTGCGCAGCACGCCATGGATCTGCTGGATGGCGACCAGACCGTCTTCGAATGGCTGGAGTCGGAGTTTCCAAGGGCCGGGCAGGGAGCCCTGCGCACGCTTGCCGGCTGCTTCGGCTTTTCCGGCGACGACGTGGAAAAGAAGTGCCGTGTCCTGTCAGGTGGTGAAAAGGCGCGTCTGGTCATGGCTGCGATGCTCTTTGACCCGCCGAACTTCCTTGTCCTCGACGAACCGACAAACCACCTCGACCTCGACACCAAGGAAATGCTGATCAAGGCGCTGTCCGAGTACGAAGGCACCATGCTCTTCGTTAGCCACGACCGACACTTCCTGTCCGAGCTCTCCAACCGTGTTCTGGAGATTTCGTCAGATGGCGTCCATCGCTATGACGGCGGCTACCGCGAATATGTCGAGCGGACAGGCTACGAAGCGCCAGGTTTGGCAGCCTGACCCTCAGGGCTCCTGGCCGGCTTGGAGTTCCTGCATATCGGCGTCGTCCAGTTCGGTCGCCCGCAGATGAGCCGGCCGGTCGTGCAGATGCGCCACATAGGCCTCGAACGCCGGCCGCTTCTCGATTGAGCCGAACTGCATGCCCCACATCAGGTGCGAACCGACATAAACGTCGGCCGCAGTAAAGCTGCTGCCTGCGATGAAGGTCTGATCCCTGAGCGCACCTTCAAGGGTCGCCAGTACTTCGTCATAGCTGCCGTATCCAATCATCGCGCGACGATCTTCGGGGACGTGGAAGCCAAGCGCGCGGTTGCTCACGGCAGCCTCAAGCGGGCCGGCTGCGAAGAAGAGCCAGCGATAATAAGCGGCCCGTTCCCTTTGCGGCGGCGCAAGCCCCGCTTGCGGGAAGGCATCCGCCAGATAGGCGCAGATGGCTGCGCCTTCCGTCACGATGCTATCGCCGTGCACCAAGGTTGGAACCTTGCCCATTGGATTGAGGCGAAGGTAATCGGCGCTCTTCATCGTTCCGCCGAAGCTCAGCACCTCCCGGCGATAGCGGACCCCAACCTCCTCAAGCATCCAGCGAGCAATGCGCCCGCGCGACATGGGATTGGTGTAGAGAATGACTTCGTCCGACATACTGTCTTCCTCCGTTCACTCTATGTTCTAGGATGGAAGTCGTTGGAAAACAACCCGGCCGTCTAGAAAAAAGAAGACGGCGGGAACTTGTCCCGCCGTCACACCTCTTGGGATCTGCAAATATGATCACGCAGCCATGGTCTTCTTGAGGTTCTCGTCGATCTTGTCGAGGAAGGCCGTCGTGGAGAGCCACGGCTGATCGGGGCCGATAAGGAGGGCAAGGTCCTTGGTCATGAAACCCGACTCGACCGTCTCGATGCAGACACGCTCGAGGGTGGAGGCGAACTCTGCGAGATCGGCATTGTCGTCCAGCTTGGCGCGGTGCGCGAGACCGCGGGTCCAGGCGAAGATCGAGGCGATGGAGTTCGTCGAGGTTTCCTGGCCCTTCTGGTGCTGCCGGTAGTGGCGCGTCACCGTGCCATGCGCAGCTTCGGCCTCGACAGTCTTGCCGTCCGGCGTCATCAGAACCGAGGTCATCAGGCCGAGCGAGCCGAACCCCTGGGCGACAATGTCGGACTGGACGTCGCCGTCGTAGTTCTTGCAGGCCCAGACATAGCCGCCGGACCATTTGAGAGCGGCAGCCACCATGTCGTCGATCAGGCGATGCTCGTACCAGATCTTTTTCGCTTCGTACTGTTCCTTGAATTCGGCGTCGTAGACCTCCTGGAAGATGTCTTTGAAGCGACCGTCGTAAACCTTGAGGATCGTATTCTTCGTGGAGAGATAGCAAGGTACGCCGCGCTGCAGGGCGTAGTTGAGCGATGCACGGGCGAAGTCCCGGATCGAATCGTCGAGGTTGTACATTGCCATCGCGACGCCGGAGGAGGGTGCGTCGAAGACGTCGTGTTCGATCGTCTGGCCGTCGTCGCCAACGAATTTGATCGTCAGCTTGCCCTTCCCGGGGAATTTGAAGTCGGTTGCGCGGTATTGGTCGCCGAAGGCGTGGCGGCCGACGATGATCGGCTGCGTCCAGCCGGGAACGAGGCGTGGGACGTTCTTCATGATGATCGGCTCACGGAAGATGACGCCGCCGAGGATGTTGCGGATCGTGCCATTCGGGCTCTTCCACATCTTCTTCAGGCCGAATTCCTCGACCCGACCTTCATCCGGAGTGATTGTCGCGCACTTGATGCCGACGCCGTGCTTCTTGATCGCGTGAGCCGCGTCGACCGTAACCTGGTCGCTCGTTGCATCGCGATTCTGGACCGAGAGGTCGTAGTATTCGATCTCCAGATCGAGGTAGGGCAGGATCAGCTTTTCCTTGATGAACTGCCAGATGATGCGGGTCATCTCGTCGCCATCGAGATCGACGACCGGATTGGCTACCTTGATCTTTTGCATGGATTCCTCTTCGAGCGCTGGCCGGAACGCCCGTTCCGGCATTTTGGACATGAATGGGCTGGCCTATAGCACCGACCGCTTGCGACGCAAAGCCATACACTGGTTGTGGTCGTCGTTTGTGTGCTGCCAAGCGCGGCGCTTTGGATGTTGCCAACCCGGCCGTCTCGGATAATCTGCACGACATTCGAGTCCACGGACCCCCTGCCATGCGCATCATCACCCTCGCTGCAACCATCAGCCTTGCCGCCAGTACAGCCTTTGCGGCCGACGCCACCGATCCTGTGAAGGAGGTGATGGATGTAACTCTTCGTAATTGGGGTAGCGTCGAGAACCAGTGGAGCTATATTTTCGATCCTCAACCCCTGCAACAATTGTTCAGCCGCACGTTTCAGGCAGCATATGCCGAAGCGTCCAAGCGTCCGGCTTACGAGACCGACGACGGCGGGCCCGGAGACCCATTCGGCTATGATGTCGTGACGGCATCCCAGGATGGTTGCCCACTCGAAGACGTCCAGATGAAGGCCGATCCGGCAGAGCGTGGCCTCACGAGGGTAAAGGTTACGTTCAAGCTCTGGCGCTGCCTCGATCAGCCGGAACTGCAGGAAACCGTCAACGAGGTCCATTTCGATGTGGTGACGGAAGACGGCAGGTTCGTGATCAACGACATCCATCGCGTTGGCGCGAACGACCAGGATTCTGTTCTGGCCGAAATGAAGCATCTGGCGGCGGGAACGGATTGAATTCTCTCCGGCCGGCAGCGATCTGACAATTCACGGCCGTGCCCTTGCCTTTTGGCAGGATCGGCTGTATGGGCACCACCATTCCACACGTAAGGCATGGGATTGTCCGGGAGAAATCCGGATCGTTCCGCCGGTGGCATTCTCGAAGAGGGTGCTGTTCGCCTTGCGGAGGTTCAACCGGAAAAGGAGAAAAAGGCATGGCATTGCCTGATTTCAGCATGCGCCAGCTTCTGGAAGCTGGTGTTCACTTCGGCCACCAGACACACCGCTGGAACCCGAAGATGAAGCCGTACATCTTCGGCGATCGTTCCAACATCCACATCATCGACCTTGCACAGACCGTGCCGATGCTGTCGCGCGCCCTGCAGGTGATCTCGGACACCGTTGCCCGTGGCGGCCGCGTTCTGTTCGTCGGCACCAAGCGCCAGGCGTCTGAACTGATCGCCGACAGCGCGAAGCGCTCCGCCCAGTACTACGTCAATTCTCGCTGGCTCGGCGGCATGATGACGAACTGGAAGACCATCTCCAACTCGATTCAGCGCCTGCGCAAGCTCGACGAAATCCTGGCTTCGGAAGCTTCGGGCTTCACCAAGAAGGAGCGGCTGAACCTTGAGCGCGAGCGCGAGAAGCTCGAAAAGGCTCTCGGCGGTATTCGCGACATGGGCGGCACGCCGGACCTGATGTTCATCATCGACACGAACAAGGAAAAGATCGCCATCGATGAAGCCAAGCGCCTGGGCATCCCGGTCGTGGCCATCATCGACTCCAACTGCGATCCGGACCTGATCGACTACCCGATCCCGGGCAACGACGACGCCTCGCGCGCCATCGCTCTCTACTGCGACCTGATTGCCCGCGCTGCCATCGACGGCATTGCGCGCCAACAGGGAGCATCCGGCCGCGATCTCGGCGCATCGGCTGAAACGCCGGTCGAGCCTGCTCTCGAAGGCGAATCCGAGCCAGAGGCCCAGGCCCAAGCCTGATCCATCTGGAAGGCGGCGCCAGCGCCGCCTTTCGTCCTCCGGGTCGAGGCGAGCCTCCCCGAGAAGGGTCTTCATTACCCTGTCATATTCCCGGGTACATTCGTCCCCAACGCTGCCTTCGTCGATGTTTTCCCGGCTGAGGCGATCTTGAAAACAAGAGGCACACAATGACCGAAATCACAGCCGCAATGGTGAAGGAACTGCGCGAAAAGTCCGGCGCAGGCATGATGGATTGCAAGAAGGCGCTTGCCGAGAACAACGGCGACATGGAAGCCGCGATCGACTGGCTGCGCGCCAAGGGCATTGCCAAGGCTGACAAGAAGTCCGGCCGTACGGCAGCCGAAGGTCTGATCGGCATTGCCAGCTCCGGCACCAAGGCCGTTGTTGTGGAAGTCAACTCCGAGACCGACTTCGTTGCTCGTAACGATGCCTTCCAGGACCTGGTTCGTGGCGTGGCGCAGGTTGCTCTTTCCACCGACGGTACGGTCGACGCCGTCAGCGCGGCAATTTTCCCGGCTTCGGGCAAGCCTGTCGGCGATACGATCAAGGATGCTATCGCTACGATCGGCGAGAACATGAGCCTGCGTCGCTCGGCCCTGCTGTCGGTCGAAGACGGCGTCGTGGCTACCTACATCCACAACGCAGCTGCCGATAACCTCGGCAAGCTCGGCGTTCTCGTTGCATTGGAGTCCACCGGCAACAAGGAAGCTCTTGCGACCCTTGGCCGTCAGGTGGCGATGCATGTTGCTGCGACTGCGCCGCTTGCGATCCGAGCGGAAGAAGTCGATGCAGCCGTTGCCGAGCGCGAGCGCAACGTGTTCATCGAGCAGTCACGCGAATCGGGCAAGCCGGAGAACATCATCGAGAAGATGGTCGACGGTCGCATGCGCAAGTTCTTCGAGGAAGTCGCGCTTCTGTCGCAGGCATTCGTGATCAATCCCGACCTGACGGTCGGCGCGGCGATCAAGGAAGCAGAAAAACAGGTCGGCGCGCCCATCGAAGTGACCGGCATGGCCCGCCTCCTGCTCGGCGAGGGCATCGAGAAGGAAGAATCAGACTTCGCGGCAGAAGTTGCAGCTGCCGCCAAGGGCTGATTGTCGCCGCACTATTCCCGGCAAAAGCGCAAGGGCACCGCGTGACAACGCGGTGCCCTTCGTGTATCCGCAACCCGATTGACTGTCAGGAGTAACCATGTCCCCCCAGCCCATCTACAAGCGAGTCCTTCTTAAAGCCTCCGGTGAAGCTTTGATGGGGAGTCAGGGATTCGGGATAGATGTGGCAGTTGCAGACCGTATTGCTTCCGATATCGCCGAGGCGAGGGCCATGGGCGTCGAAGTCGGTGTCGTTGTCGGCGGCGGCAACATCTTTCGCGGCGTGGCAGTGGCCTCCAAGGGCGGCGATCGCGTGACCGGTGATCACATGGGCATGCTGGCGACGGTTATCAACGCGTTGGCGCTGGCCACTTCGTTGCGCAAGCTCGACATTGACACGGTAGTGCTTTCCGCGATTGCGATGCCTGAGATCTGCGAGAGCTTCACCCAGCTTCGCACACTCCATCATCTCGAACAGGGAAGGGTGGTAATTTTCGCCGGCGGCACCGGCAACCCGTTCTTCACCACCGACTCTGCCGCAGCGCTGCGTGCTGCCGAGATCGGTGCGGAAGCGATCTTCAAGGGAACGCAGGTGGATGGTATCTATTCGGCCGATCCGAAAAAGGACCCGACCGCGACCCGCTTCGAGCAACTGACTCATGGCGAAGTGCTGGAGAAGGGTCTCGCGGTGATGGATGTGGCGGCCGTCGCGCTGGCACGGGAAAATTCGATCCCTATCATCGTCTTTTCGATTCACGAGAAGAACGGATTTGCCGCGATCTTGACCGGTGGCGGTCGCAAGACCATCGTTTCTGACAACTGAACAGGCTCCAACGCCTGATTATGCAAGACGGAGTAGACGGATGAGCGGATCAACGGATCTCAACGACATCAAGCGTCGCATGGACGGCGCAGTCAATGCCTTCAAGAGCGACATCGCCTCGCTGCGCACAGGTCGCGCGTCGGCCAATATTCTCGATCCGGTGACTGTTGAAGCCTACGGCTCGCGCGTGCCGCTGAACCAGGTGGCCAACATCACGGTGCCAGAACCGCGCATGCTCGGCGTTTCCATTTGGGACAAATCGATGGTGAGCGCCGTGGAGCGGGCGATTCGCGAATCAAACCTCGGTCTCAACCCGATCGTTGATGGGCAGAACCTGCGTATCCCGCTGCCCGAGTTGAACGAGGAACGCCGCAAGTCCCTCGTCAAGGTGGCTCACGATTATGCGGAGAAGGCGAAGGTCGCTATCCGCCACGTCCGCCGCGACGGCATGGACAGCCTGAAGAAGGCCGAAAAGGATGGCGACATCGGTCAGGACGAAGGACGTTCTCTTTCAGACAAGGTCCAGAAGATGACCGACGATACCATCTCGGACGTCGACCGCTTGCTGGCGGACAAAGAAAAAGAAATCATGCAGGTTTAGGGTACAAGTTTCCGCTGGTGCGCCCCGCCTGAAATGGAAAAACGATGATCAGCCTCGATCTTCCCGTCATCCCCGAACATGTCGCCATCATCATGGACGGCAATGGACGCTGGGCCAACCAGCGGGGACTTCCGCGTACCTTCGGCCATAACAAGGGTGTGGAGGCGGTTCGCGAGACGGTGAAGGCTGCTGGCGAGGCCGGGATCAAATATCTTACCTTGTTCGCCTTCTCTTCGGAGAACTGGAGCCGCCCCGCAAGCGAGGTGGAGGATTTGCTCGGCCTCCTGCGTCGGTTCATCCGCCGCGACCTTGCGGATCTGCACCGGGAGAACATCCGCATCCGAATTATCGGCGAACGCCAGAACCTGCGGGGCGACATTCTCCCGTTGCTGCTCGAGGCCGAGGAAACCACGCGCAACAATACCGCGATGACCCTGGTCATCGCCTTCAACTATGGCTCCCGTAACGAGATCGCCCGCGCCGTCGCCCGGATTGCAGAGGATGTCGAGGCGGGGCGGCTCAAACCTGCGGAAGTTGATGCGGACCTAATTAGTCGCCGCCTGGACACGGCCGACCTTCCAGATCCGGATCTCATCATTCGCACGAGTGGTGAAGAAAGGCTGTCAAATTTCCTGCTGTGGCAGGCTGCGTATTCGGAGCTCGTCTTCCTGCCTTGCTATTGGCCGGATTTTGGACGGCAGCAGTTGTACGAGGCGCTTCGCGTTTTTGCCTCGCGTGAACGCCGATTCGGCGCGCTGTCGCAGATGACGACTGCGGTGGTCGGCTGATGAGTGCGGAGCTCAAGCAGAGAGTCCTGTCCGGGATCGTGATGGCAGCCGTCGTTCTGATGGCAACATGGCTCGGCGGGATGCCGTTCCAGATGCTGGCGGCTGCAATTGCGCTGTTGATCTACTTCGAATGGTCGACGATCACCGGGCTGAACGAAAGAAACTTCACCGGGAACCTCTTCGCCTGGGTTGCGGTGATCCTGTTGGCGGCAAATATCGCCTTCGGCGATCCCGACATGAACATGCCTATCTTGGGCGGCTTCGCCGTCACGATCCTCTTGGTGGTGATGATCGGCGGCGGCAGCTGGTGGCTTCCAGGTGGCTTCGCTTACGCGGGTTTGAGTGGGGTTTCGCTTGCCGCGATCAGGGAAGGGGGCATGCCGGGGCTTGCGGCCATCCTCTTCGTCTTTGCTGTGGTATGGGCCACCGATATCCTGGCTTACTTCGTAGGCCGGGCATTGAAGGGGCCGAAACTCGCTCCTCGGATATCCCCCGGCAAAACCTGGTCGGGAGCCATTGGAGGAGCGATTTCGGCTGTTATCGCTGGCTCGGCTCTCACCCTGGCGTTCTTCGGGCAACTGACGTTGTGGATCATCCTCTTGGCACTGGTCCTTTCTGTGGCCAGTCAGATGGGTGACCTGTTCGAATCCTTCATCAAGAGGCGCTTTGGAGTAAAGGACTCCAGTCAATTGATTCCCGGACATGGTGGCGTCATGGACCGGGTCGACGGGCTGGTCGTTGCGTGTTTTGTCCTGTTCCTGCTAACGCTTGCCTCAGGCTCCCTAAGGGGCCATCTTGATTTGACCGTGGCCGAGTTCCTGTTTGGCCTTTGACGGCTGCCCTTTCCGGGTGGAATGAACGACTGGACGGAACCTTATGGCGATCATCGGACTGCTGACGGGCTACATCATACCCTTCATTATCGTCTTGTCGGTGCTGGTCTTCATCCACGAGATGGGCCACTACCTCGTCGGGCGCTGGTGCGGAATCAGGGTAACGGCCTTCTCGGTGGGGTTCGGTCCTGAGCTTGTAGGCCATACCGACAGCCACGGTACACGCTGGAAGTTGTCCGCGATTCCGCTTGGAGGCTATGTAAAATTCTTTGGTGACGAGGATGCGGCAAGTACGCCCGCATCCGCCGACCTGGCAGGCATGAGCGAGGCGGAACGTGCTCAAACGCTCGCGGGAGCGAGCCTCTGGAAACGCGCCGCTACCGTCGCCGCGGGACCTATCGCCAATTTTATCCTTGCGATCGCGATATTTGCGTTTCTCTTTTCTACCTACGGCAAGATGATCTCGGATCCGGTCGTGGCAGAGGTTCGGCCCGAAAGCGCCGCTGCCGAAGCGGGCGTGCAGCCGGGAGATCTCCTTGTCGCGTTGGACGGCGAGAAAATCCGGACCTTTGACGAGGTGCGCCGCTACGTCGCCGTCCGACCCCAGACGCAGATTGTCGTTACGGTCGAGCGTGACGGTCGGGAGATCGATCTCCCGATGGTGCCGGAACGGACGGAAATCACCGATCAGTTCGGCAACAAGATCGAACTGGGGCAGATCGGCATCGTGACCAATGCCGAAAGGGGAAATTTCCGTCTGGAAAGCTACTCTCTTCTTGGGGCAATTACCGAGGGTTTTCGCGAGACCGGCCACATCATCACTGGGACGTTCAACTATCTTGGCAACATCTTTACCGGCCGAATGAGCGCAGACCAGATCGGGGGGCCTATACGCATCGCCGAAACCACGGGGCAGATGGCGACGCTTGGTTTCGCAGCGCTCCTGAACTTCGCGGCGGTGATTTCCGTCTCGCTCGGCCTCATGAATCTGTTTCCGATCCCGGTCCTAGATGGCGGACACCTGCTTATGTACGCCCTGGAGGCGGTGAGGGGGCGACCTCTCAGCCCGCGCGTGCAGGAAGTCGTCTTCCGTTTCGGGCTGGCGATGATCCTCACCCTGATGGTCTTCGCCACCTGGAACGACACCTTTGGCCGGTGGATGGGCTGAATTTGATTAAAACTGTTTGTTTACCGTAATTTGAACTTGGCGTGGCCCTGCTGCCACGCCTCCATCTGAAGTAAACAGAATTTAACGCCATACCTTGCTTGTAGGGTAAAAGCAGGTAAAACGACACACGTGTGGCCGGACTCGGGCACCACCCGCCGAGGGACAACGGGAAAAGGTAAGAATTGAAATGAAGGCTGGTTCAAGGTTTCTGAACGCAGTGTCGGCGTTCGCGCTGTCTGCTAGTGTTGTTGCTTCAGGCGCCGGCGTCTCGGTTCTCGCTTCGGCATCTGTCGCGGAAGCCGCTGTTATCCGTAGTGTTCAGGTTCGCGGCGCAGAGCGGGCCGGCGAAGAAGCTGTGCGGGCGAACCTCACAATCCGTCCCGGCGTAAGCTTTACCAACGTTGATATCGACGAGTCCGTGAAGCGCCTCTATTCCACAGGCTACTTCTCCGACGTCCGCATTGCGGTTTCCGGCAGCACGCTTGTTGTCACGGTGAGCGAGAACCAGCTCGTCAACCAGGTCGTCTTCAACGGCAATCGCAAGATCAAGGATGACAAGCTCGCAGAGGTCGTTCAGACCCGCCCGCTTGGGCCGTATAGCCAGGAATTGGTCAATGCCGATATCGAGCGCTTGCGCGAGGCGTATTCCGCCATCGGCCGCAGCGACATCGAGGTGACGACTCAGGTCGTTCCGGTCGGACAAGGCCGCGTGAATCTCGCTTTTGTCATCAACGAAGGTGACCGCACCAAGATCTCCAACATCAATTTCGTCGGCAACCAGGCCTATGGCGATGGCCGCCTTCAGTCGGTGATCCTGACGAAGGAATCCGGCCCGCTGTCCTTCCTGACCCGCAAGGACGTCTACAATCCCGACAAGCTGCGGGCCGACGAAGACGCCCTGCGCCAGTTCTACTACAATCACGGCTACCCCGATTTCCGTATTATCTCGTCCGAGGCGGTGCTCGACGAGTCGACGAACCAGTACAACATCACCTTCACGGTGGAAGAAGGTCCGCGCTACCGTTTCGGCGATGTTGTGGTTGAGTCGACCGTGGAAGGTGTGGACTCCCAAGACCTTCAAGGGCTGGTGCGGACCCGTACCGGCGATACCTACGACGCGGCTGAAGTTCAGAAGTCGATGGAGGCCATCTCGCAGCGCGTGGCGTCTGCGGGTTATCCGTTCGCACGCGTTACCCCGCGTGGCGACCGCAATTTCGGCACCCAGACCATCGGTGTCTCCTATCTCGTCGATCAGGGCGAGCGTGCCTATGTGGAGCGGATCGAAGTTCGCGGGAACACCCGCACGCGCGATTATGTCATCCGCCGCGAGTTCGACTTCAGCGAAGGCGACGCCTTCAATCAGACGATGATTACCCGGGCGAAGCGTCGCCTTGAGGCTCTCGGCTATTTCACGACCGTCAACATCTCGACCTCGCCAGGTTCGGCGCCGGATCGCGTGGTGGTTGTCGTGGATGTGGAAGACCAGCCGACTGGCGCCTTCGGCATCGGCGCCGGTTATTCTCCTGGCGGCGACGGACTGATCTTGGAAGCCTCGATCGAAGAGAAGAACTTCCTTGGTCGCGGTCAGTTCATCCGCGTCGCGGTCGGTGGCGGGCTTGACGATGCGCGCAGCTACTCGCTGTCCTTCACTGAACCCTACTTCCTCGGCTATCGTCTGGCGGCAGGGTTTGACCTGTTCAAGAGCAAGACCTCGTCGGAAGATTATTACGACTATTCCGAGCAGGGTATCACCCTGCGCGTGACGGCGCCGATCACCGAGGATCTCGCGACGACATTCCGCTACACGTACAAGAAACTCGAGTACGATGGAGACGGCGACTGGGATCAGGGGGATAATCTTTCCGAGCCTTATGAGGCGCTGATCCGTGAGGGCGAGTTCGTCCAGTCTTCCGTATCGCAGACGCTCACTTACAACACGCTCGACAGCAGCACGCTGGCACGCGAGGGCATCTATGCCTCCGTCACCCACGAGTTTGCCGGGCTTGGCGGTGACTCCGAGTTCTACAAGATCTACGGTCGCGCCCGCTACTTCCACCTCCTTTCGGACGAAGCCGATATCATCGGTTCCGTGGCTGTGGGTGCCGGCCACGTCGTGGGAACCGGCGACGACCTGAACGTCTTCGACCAATTCACGATCGGTGGCCGACAAATTCGCGGCTTTGAGAACAACGGCATTGGTCCGCGTATGGACAATGGCGATGCGATCGGTGGCACGACCTACTTCACCGCGTCGGCCGAAGTGACGTTCCCGATGCCCGCCTTCCCTGAGGATTTCGGCCTTCGCGGAGCGTTCTTCGCCGATGCCGGAACGCTCTACGGCAACGACGTGAACCTGCGCGGCGAAGGGGTGCAGGGCACCGACATGTCGTTGCGCGCATCGGTGGGTGCAGGTATCCAGTGGGCCTCGCCGTTCGGCTCGCTCCGAGTCGATTACGCGGTTCCGGTGGTCAAGGAAGACTTCGACGAGGAGCAGCAGTTCCGGTTCAGTATGGCGAACCAGTTCTGATCCTTGTCGGCCAGAACTGCGGTCAAAATCTGTTCTGGAGTTGTTTGACCTGATGGAGTTCAACCAATTCTTTCCGCCCCATGATGGGATCAGCCTGCGCGAGCTGGCATCTCATCTCGGGGCTGATCTCCTTGACGATTCGGCAGGTGACCGTCGGATCCAATCGGTCGCGCCCGTTGCGCGTGCGGTGGAGGGGCAGATCTGCTATCTCCGTTCGCGCAAGTCCCGCGGGGACCTTTCGACCTGTCGGGCGTCGGCGATCATCTGCGAAGGCGCCGTAAGGTCCCTTATTCCCGAACATATACCGGTGCTGCTGTCTCCCAGGCCCGAAACGGCTTTCGCCGTCGCTGGTGCCCTCCTGCATCCGAACGCCATGCGTCCCGCGCCGGTCGTCTCTGATCTGGGAGGTGTTCATCCAGCCTCGCATGTTGATCCCACGGCGAAGCTAGAGCAGGACGTTGAGGTGGAGCCGATGGCGGTTGTGGGAGCAAGGGCCGAGATCGGTTCCGGCACTCGGATCGGTGCTGGGGCCATCATCGGGGCAGATGTAAAGATCGGTCGCGGGTGCACCATTGCCCCCGGTGCCACGGTGCTGGCTGCGTTCCTCGGCAATGGCGTCATCATTCACAACGGCGCCCGGATTGGCCAGGACGGCTTCGGCTACGCACCTGGACCGCGCGGCATGCTCAAGGTCGTTCAGGTCGGTCGCGTTATCATCCAGGACAATGTGGAGATTGGTGCCAATACCACGATTGATCGGGGCACCATGGACGATACGGTGATCGGCGAGGGAACCAAGATCGACAACCTTGTTCAGGTCGGACACAACGTTCGCATCGGACGTCACTGCGGAATCGTAAGCGGGGTCGGCATCGCCGGCTCAACCACCATCGGCGACGGAGTGATGATCGGCGGTGCTTCCGGCGTCAATGGCCACATCACCATCGGAGACGGCGCTCAGATTGCGGCGATGAGCGGTGTTATCGCTGACGTGCCGGCAGGTGCGCGCTTTGGCGGAATTCCCGCAAGGCCTTTGAAGGACTTTCTGCGTGATGTGGCGGAAGCACTTTCGCGCTCGGATGAGCGGTCCAGGCGTAAAGGAGACAAGAATGAATGAAGAAACGGGCAAGGCGCTCGGTGCCGCCGATATCCTCGAGATCATGAAGCTGCTGCCGCACCGGTATCCGTTCCTTCTGGTGGACCGGATTATCGAGATCGACGGTGATGATTCCGCGATCGGCATCAAAAACGTCACGGCCAATGAACCGCATTTCACCGGCCATTTCCCCGACCAGCCCATCATGCCTGGCGTTCTGCTCGTCGAGGGCATGGCGCAGACTGCAGGCGCCATATGCGCGCGCAAGGAAGGCGAGGGCGGCAACCTCGTCTACTTCATGACCATCGACAACGCCCGCTTCCGCAAGCCTGTCGTTCCCGGTGACCGTGTCGAGTTTCACGTCAGGAAGCAGAAACAGCGTGGCAATATCTGGAAGTTCCATTGCGAAGCGATGGTCGATGGGGCACTTGTCGCCGAGGCCGATATCGGCGCCATGATCCGCCGCAAGGAAGGCTCATGACCCGGATTTCCGCGAGCGCCCGCATTCATCCCATGGCAGTCGTCGATGATGGCGCCGTGATCGGCGAAAACGTTTTGATCGGCCCCTTCTGCACGGTCGGTTCGCACGTCGTCTTGAAGGATGATGTGCAACTCATCTCCCATGCCGTCGTCAGCGGTAGGACCGAAATCGGTCGCGGCTCGCGGATTTTCCCGATGGCAGTCATTGGAGGTGTGTCGCAGAGTCTGCACGAAGCAGGCGAAGATTCCACCCTCACCATTGGCGAAAACTGCACCATGCGAGAGGGAGTAACCATCAACTGCGGTACGGTTGGCGGCGGCGGTAAAACCGTAGTTGGTGACAACTGTCTCCTGCTGGCAAATTCTCATGTCGCGCACGACTGCATTCTGGGCAACGGGATCATCATGTCGAACAACGTGATGCTTGCGGGCCATGTGAAGGTGGGCGATCACGCCATTCTTGGGGGTGGCTCCGCCGTCCATCAGTTCAATCGCATTGGACGCAACGCCTTCATCGGCGGTCTCTCCGCCGTAAACTATGATGTCATCCCGTATGGAATGCTGAATGGCAACCCAGGCATTCTGAATGGCCTTAATGTCGTCGGCATGACCCGCGCTGGCATTGAACGTGCTACCATTCACCGCGTCCGCCGCG
>DASYHX010000100.1:0-4866 GCA_035998065.1 Pseudorhizobium sp. | reverse complement strand
CGACTGATCCCAACAGTACGGACGTTGATCTCAATCCCGGCAGGAATCGCTCGCATGCGATTCTTGACCTTCTTGATCTACTCGGCAATCGGCACCTTTGCATGGACTTCCGCGCTCGCTCTTGCAGGCTATGCGCTTGGTCAAGCCTATGAAACGGTGTCGGAATATGTGAACCCTGTATCGACGCTCGTTTTTGTGATGATTGTCCTTTTTTATGTGTATCGCGTCGCAACCTTCAAATCCTCACAAGGCTAGCAAGGACGCCGGCGAACCGCCGGGGTCTACGAAGAGGTGGTTTGGCGACCTATGCGTGGTGCGCCGGCACCAGCCCCGGAGCGGACGTGGGGGCAAGGATCTGGTAGACTGCGTTGGCTAAGGCAACATTGCGCAGAGGTCTGCCTGCCCCGTGCCGGCGCATCCTACGGACGAGTGGTGATGTCAACGCACGACGAGCATCGGTCTCAGTGGTTGCCTGCCGATGTCTGCGGGTCAGAATGCACGGGGCTGTTGAGATGCAGTCGATCTATAGGGTTCGGTAGCCGGCGAGGCTGAAGCGCTCCCGAGTTCGCTTCACCAAGGAAGATGGCCGCCGTGTTGGCGGCCATGAGTCCGTTTCGCGTGCGATCTAAGCGGCTCTCATAGCTGTGGGCAGAGGAATCTCGACCTCGATCTCCAAGAGCGAGACGTGCTCGTCACGATCCATTCTCACCTGGACACGATCCGCGTCGACCTCGACATGCTTGGCGATCACGGCAAGGATCTCTTCGCGTAAAATGGCCACGAGATCCGATCCTGCCGAGGCTCTTTCGTGGGCAAGAAGAAGTTGTAGCCGTTCACGCGCTTGGGGCGCCGAAGTCTTCTTGCGGAAAAGGCTGAAGATGCTCATGCCGCCTTCCTTCCAAAAATCTTGCCAAGCAGGCTGCGCTTGTCCCCCGGAATAGTGATTGGCAGCGTCTCGCCGGCCAAGCGACGTGCCGCATCGAAGTATGCGAGCGCCGGCGCGCTGCGCGCATCTGCCAAGGTGACGGGTGCGCCGACGTTGGAAGCTTTCAGAACGTCCGTGCTTTCTGGAATGATCCCGATCAACGGTATGGACAGGATGTCCAGCACGTCGTCGACCTTCAGCATATCCCCCCGCTCCGCCCGAGTGGCGTCATAGCGGGTCAGCAGTAGGTGCTTTTCCATGCGCTCGCCGCGTTCTGCCTTCAGCGTCTTGGCATCGAGCAGCCCAATGATGCGATCCGAATCCCGGACGGAAGAGACTTCCGGATTGGTTACGACAACTGCCATATCGGCATGGCGCATCGCAAGCGTCGCGCCCCTTTCAATACCCGCTGGGCTGTCGCAGATAATCCAGTCAAAGTATTTCTTCAATTCGCCAACAATCCATTCCACACCCTCCGGTGTGAGGGCATCCTTGTCGCGGGTCTGCGAAGCCGGCAGCAGGAAGAGCGTTTCCAGTCGCTTGTCGCGGATCAGGGCCTGCGGCAGCTTCGCATCCCCTTGGATGACGTTGACCATGTCATAGACGACGCGACGCTCGGCACCCATGACCAAATCCAGGTTGCGCAGACCGACGTCGAAGTCGACAACCACGACCTTTTCATTCCTCTGCGCAAGTGCGGCACCCAAAGCTGCCGTCGACGTCGTCTTGCCGACCCCGCCCTTGCCGGAGGTGACTACGATGACCTTCCCCATTCTGCTCTCCTGTTTTCCCTGGCCGCCCCGGCTCAGCTGAGTGTCTCTGCCATGATCATGTCGCCCTCAAGCCATAACTGGACAGCTTGTCCTCGCAGGGCCGGCGCCATGTCTTCCGCCATTTGATAGATACCGTCGATCGCCAGCAGTTCCGCCTCCATTTTTCGGCAGAAGATGCGTGCCCCAGAATTGCCTACTGACCCGGCCATTACGCGGCCCCGCAGAGCCCCGTAGATGTGGACCGAGCCGCCGGCAATTATTTCCGCGCCAGACGCCACTGATCCAACCACTGTCACGTCACCCTCTGGGAAGATGACGGACTGTCCAGATCGGATAGGTTCATTGATCACGATCGACTGGGGTTGCGATCCCGCCTCCTGGGCAGTGGCCTTCTTCGGGTGCTGCTTCGGCTCGGTCGGAGCTGCCTCAGTCGGAGGCTGTTCCATTTCGCTGACGGGGCGCCCCCCCTTTAGAAGCGGCGGCATGCCTGGCCCCAGCATGGAAGGACGTGCGCCCTCGATGCCCATGATCCTGACGTTGCGCTGTCCGAGTTCGCCAACCAGGTCAGCCAGTTGAAGCTTGTCTATCGCGAGATCCGTTACATCGAGGACGACCGGACGTCCCAGGAAGAAGCCGGCCGAGCGAGCAGCAAGGTCGTCCAAGCGTACGAGCCACTCGTCAAGGGGCAGGTCGGGAGAAAGGACAACTGCCAGAAAGGAGCGGCCTTTGATGCGGATTGTGGGAGCGTCAGTTAGCACTTTGGTCATCTTGATGAAGAATGTGTTGACCAAGCTGTAGCGGCGATATGGTTAACAAATGGTTAACACGGCTGCCGCAGATTAAGAATTGCGAGGCAGGGCCTCGTAAGGGCGTCCTCTAATACGCTGGCGCGTGTGCCGGTCCAGTCGCCGCTCTATTCCGCTCCACATACGATCCGCAGCGCGGCATCAGCGGAATCGAGATCAACCCATTGCGCGCCGGTGACCGCACCGTCTTCCGCGACGGAAATTTCCTCACCCATAAGATTGGCTCGGCGGCCGTTGTTACAGTCGAAGACCGTCTTTACCCGGGCCGACGACTGCCATCTGGCGGCAAGCAGCAGATCGACCATCACCTGCCCTGGCTGGTTGGGATGGCGTTGCGCCGTTCGAAGATCGACAGCGGTAAAACGATTGACAACCGGCGCGTAGTAGGTCCACGGGCGCCATGGCGCTCGGTCTTCGTTGGTCCAAGCGACCTCGACACCAGGCGGCATGGCGGAGCGTGCTCGCGAGAGCCAGCTATATTCGCTCCAGATTGCGTAGGAGAGCATGCCGAGGCCTGCCGCAGCAGGAACGAACCATCTCGGTAATCTGCCGCGTGACACCCACCGAAGCCCCATCGCAACACCTGCAATTGCGACACCAGCAACCACGGCAGCAATCAACTCAAACAGCATTCAGGACTTCCTTCAGAGTGTGGCCGCGCGACCGTTGGCCAGCGCAGATTGCATGGTTCGCACAACGACGAAAGCGTCCCTAAGGTGGGAGCGCTCAAATTCGCCGAGGTCGTAGGGCCCGAGGTAGTTATCGGGCCGAGCCCCTGCCTTTACCTGCGCCGCCTGATTTCGCAACCGCAGATCCGCGATCAGGTCATAGGCAGCAATCAAGTCCCGGGCGCCGCTTTCGGAGATGACAGCCGCCTCGTCTGCAGCCACAAGCCGCGCACGCGTGTTTACCGCCGTCAGGCGCCCCATCAAAGCGTAGACGCGGCCAAGGTCGTTTACGGGAACGACCCCGTTGTGCTTCATGTCGATCTGGTTGCGACGGTCGCCCGCCCGCATGGTGGCGAATCCGCGCAACAGGCCAAGCGGCGGTGCATGTTTCAAAGAATTACCAATCATATGTGCGACGAAGATGGAGTTCCGGCTCGCGTGCTCCAGTGTCGCCGCCTGAAGGTCTTTGAAAAGTTCGACTTTCCCTGCAATCGGGCGCAAGTCGAACATGACGCTCGCCAGCATCTGGGCCATGGGCTCTGGGGTCTCTATCCACCGGCGGAAGTAATCTCGCCAAACTCTTACCGGCTGGCACCATCGGCGATTGGTCGCCATCATGTCCCCCGGGCAGTACACGTATCCGCAGGTGTTGAGGCCGTCACTGACGAACCGGGCGAAGCGGTCAAACCACTTACGGTGGCTTTCGACAAAGCTGTCGTCGATGAAGATACAGTTATCCTGGTCGCTCACGCCGGTCTGCTCCTGCCGTCCCTGGCTGCCGCAGGCAAGCCAGAGATATGGTACAGGGGGCGGACCAAGCTCCGCCTCGGCCAAAGAGATCAGACGTCGCGTCGCGGCATCGGCTATGTCGGTTATGAGTCGTGTCACCACCTCATGTGCGTGGTTCCCTCCCACAAGTTGAGCCAGCAAATGAGGGATACGCGCCGTTATCTTGGACATTTCTGTCGCACTCGTGGCGCGAGACAGTTCACCGACCATCGAGGCGGAGGACGTTGCCTGGTAGCGCGTCAGGTCGGTCTGAGTGACCATTCCGATGACGCGCTCACCTTCGCTGATCGGCAGATGCGCGATCCTGCGCTCAAGCATGAGATTGAGTACGTCCGATACCAGGGCCCCCTCTCCAAGGCTTACTGGGGCAGGCGTCATTACTGCCGAGATGGGTGTCCGGGCAGGCTCCATGCCCTCTGCCAGAACGCGTGACGTGAGATCGCCGGTGGTAATGATGCCGACAAGTCGGCCAGAATCGACAATGCAAAGGCTTGAGACGCGGCGGCTACGCATCAACGTCGCCGCCTCTTGTACCGTGTCGTCCGGCGAACAGACGATTGGCGGTGAGGACATGAGGTCGGTGACCTTGCGGAAGGCAAGATCGCTCCGACGGATGTCGGTGCTTTTGCCGCGGGTAAAGAAGCGGCTGTAAACGGGGTGCTCGTTCATGAGCCGCCTGAATTCGGCGGCTGGTAACATGAGGAGCAAGACGTCGGTCAAGGCATTGGCATTGGTTGCCGCACGTCCGTCGGCGAGAAGCCCTCTCTCTCCAAGTGTATTGCGTGGGAATAGCTGCGAAATCAGGCTGTCGGACGAATCCCTGACCTCGACGCTTCCATCCATGATGAGGAAGAGGCCCGGGAGATGCTCGTTGAGCGCGTAGATCTTGCTGCCCGCCTTGAGAC
>DASYHX010000094.1:0-11532 GCA_035998065.1 Pseudorhizobium sp. | reverse complement strand
CTGGATTTCCTGAAGCCGCTCCGCGGGGATGACTTCCCGTGGCTTTGCCTCGGACCGGCCGGTGGTTTCGAGCAGGATCTGTCGCTCTGCATCAAGTTCCGGATACAGCACGTCGACCTGTAGCAGGAAGCGGTCGAGCTGAGCTTCTGGGAGGGGATAGGTGCCTTCCTGCTCCAGCGGGTTCTGGGTTGCGAGCACATGGAAGGGCGCCGGCAGGTCGTATCGCTGGCCAGCGATCGTCACGTGATATTCCTGCATGGACTGGAGAAGGGCAGACTGCGTGCGCGGTGACGCGCGGTTGATCTCGTCAGCCATCAGCAGCTGCGCAAAGACCGGACCCTTGACGAAGCGGAACGACCGGCGACCGGTTTCGTCCTGATCCATCACTTCCGAACCGAGGATGTCGGAGGGCATCAGGTCGGGAGTGAACTGGATGCGGCTGGAGTGCAGGCCGAGCACTGTGCCAAGCGTGGTGACCAGTTTCGTCTTGGCCAGGCCCGGAACACCAACAAGCAACGCGTGGCCGCCCGACAGCAGGGCTAGCATGGTGTTTTCCACCACCCGCTCCTGACCGAAGATCACTTTGGCAACCTCGCTGCGCACGGCTGCGACATCGGCAAGCGCACTTTCCGCTGCGGCCACGACCGCCTTTTCGTCGAGAACGGTATCGGTGGAATTCATCAGGCCCATTTCGCGCTCTCCATCAGGCATGGCTCCCGGCCTCATGCCGGGACTGCGAATCGCTGCAGTGCCGCACGCGCTTCTTCCAAACCAACTTATTGCCACCGCAGCGGCTGACAAGCACGCCGCGAATGACTATCTCGTGACACAGATGTGCTTAGAGCGGAAGCGGGACTGAAAGATGGCAGAGGACACCATTCAGGCAGCAACGGACGCCGCCGGGCTGGCGGAGCTGATCTCCCGTGCCGCCGAACAGACCGCTGGGGGCAAGCGGGGACTGCCGCCGGTCGAGAAGTGGAACCCGCCTTTTTGCGGCGACCTCGACATGAAGATCCGAGCCGACGGCACATGGTTCTACATGGGAACGCCGATCGGACGGCAGCCGCTGGTGCGGTTGTTTTCGACCGTCCTGCGCAAGGATGAGGATGGCCGAACCTATCTTGTCACGCCTGTGGAGAAGGTGGGGATCGAAGTCGAGGATGCGCCGTTCCTTGCCGTGGAAATGAATGTCTCGGAGCGGGAAGGGCAGCAGGTACTGACCTTCCGAACGAATGTCGGCGATGTGGTCGAAGCCGGGCCGAACCATCCGCTTCGCATCGAAATAGCGGGTGGCCACGCAGAGCTGAAGCCTTATCTCCTGGTGCGCGGAAGACTGGAGGCGCTGGTCTCGCGAGCGGTGATGTACGATCTGGTGGCGCTAGGCGAGACGATCAGCATCGACGGGGTCGACATGTTTGCCGTTCGCTCGGGTGGCGAAATCTTCCCGATCATGCCTGCGCGGGAGCTGGATCAACTGGCACATGAGTGAAGCGAGCCTGTTTTCTGCCGAGGAATTCCGCTTACGGGTACTCCACCAGGCCGGAGCACCGGTTGAGGAGGCATGGCGCGACCATGGCGACCACCTGCTCAATCCGGAATGGATGACGATGGTTGAGGGCCTGCAACTGCGCGATGCGGCGGTGCTGGTGCCGGTGATCGATGACAGCGATGGAGCAAAGGTCATCTTCACACAAAGAACGGCGACGCTGAGAAAGCATTCCGGGCAAATCGCATTTCCCGGTGGTGCGATCGATCCCGAGGACGCATCGCCGGAAGAGGCCGCGTTGCGCGAGGCGGAGGAGGAAATCGGGCTTCCGCGGCATTTCGTCGAGCCGGTTGGGCGCTTGCCGCAGTATCTTGCGGCGACCGGTTTCCGGATAACGCCGATCCTGTCGGTCGTCCAGCGCGGTTTCAAACTCCGGCTCAACCCGCATGAAGTGGACGATGTCTTCGAGGTGCCGCTCTCCTTTCTGATGGATCCGCAGAACCACCAGCGCGGCAGCCGCATGTGGAATGGTGCGGAGCGGCATTTCTATCAGTTGCCCTATCAGGAGCGGAACATCTGGGGCATTACCGCAAGCATTGTCAGGACGTTGTACGAAAGGCTTTATGCATGACTTCAGTGGTGCAGGAGGCATGGTTCACCGAGCCGGCCCTGACGCGGATCCTCTCCGTGCTCAACAGCGACAGTGGTGAGGCGCGCGTGGTCGGCGGTGCAATCCGCAATACCCTGATGGGCCTGCCGGTCGGGGACATCGACATCGCGACAACGCTCCTGCCGCAGGATGTTGTCGAACGTGCCAAGGACGCAGGCATCAAGGCGGTGCCGACCGGCATCGAGCACGGCACGGTCACGCTGGTCCTCGACGGGCGCGGCTATGAGGTGACCACTCTGCGGCGCGACGTCGAGACAAACGGACGACATGCGCGGGTCGCCTTCGGCACGGACTGGACGACCGACGCCGAACGGCGAGACCTCACCATCAACGCGCTCTATGCAGATGCGGACGGAGAGGTGATCGACCTCGTCGGCGGGCTGGCGGACATCGAAACGCGTACTGTGCGCTTCATCGGCGACGCGGCAACGCGGATTGCCGAGGACTATCTGCGCGTGCTGCGGTTTTTCCGCTTCTTCGCCTATTACGGCAGCGGGCGGCCGGATGCGGATGGCTTGCGAGCGTCCGCCAGAGCAAAGGACAAGCTAAAGACGCTATCGGCCGAGCGCATCTGGGCTGAGACGAAGAAGCTGCTGGCAGCACCGGACCCGTCGCGGGCGCTTCTGTGGATGCGCCAGACAGGGGTGCTGACGGAAATCCTGCCGGAGACGGAAAAGTGGGGCATCGACGCAATCCATGCGCTTGTGCAGACGGAGCAGGCGCTTGGGTGGACGCCGGATCCGCTGCTGCGGCTTGCGGCGATCGTTCCACCGGACGCCGGCCGACTCGACGGTATGGCAAAGCGACTGCGCCTCTCGAATGCCGATGCTTCGCGGCTGCAGGAATGGGCGAAGGCACCGGTGTTGCCGGACGAGGTCACGGATGTCGGTTTCGACCGTCTGCTTTACCGGCACGGAGTCACTGGGCTGACGATGCGGATCCGGCTGGCGCTCTCTGGCGCGCGCGCGGCGGCGGAAGGCGATCCGTTGTCGATGCGGAAGGCGGCTCGGCTGACGGATTTGCTCAAGCGGTGCGACAGTTACACCAGACCGATCTTTCCGTTGAGTGGTTCAGATGTACTTGCCGCCGGCGTGCCGGCAGGCAAAAGGGTGGGCGAGGTGCTGTCGTCGCTGGAGACGCTTTGGGTGGAGCGCAATTTTTCGCTGGACCGGGCGGCGCTGACCGCCCGGCTCGAGGAGTTGGTTCGACACAAGACCTAGCTTGCAGAGTCAGGCTGCCTCGGCATCATCTCTGATGCGCGCCTTGATGTTCTCGACCATACTTTCCCGAATGATCTCTTCACCATGCACGTTACGCATATGCTCGACGGCACGGCGGACAATCTCCGCATCTTCATCTGCCCGGGTGTGCCAAGGGCAGCCCGGTACAAGGGTACCGCATTCGAATAATCTCATTGGGTCCTCCTCTCTGTCGACAGACGAAAAGAGTCCTTCCCGTCTGTTTCCTTAACAATAGAAGGCTAAGGGGGTTCCTTAAGGGTCAGTCCGGCATGGCCCAAGCATGGAACACGGAGGCGGACTGAAGAGGCGCCGTCCTGGTTCCCAGAATCTGGTCCCCGACAGGGGCGCCGGTGACGCCCATACGGCCGGCCAACTGCCGCCTGACTTGTTCGATGTAGAATTCATGCGGCAGGTGTGGGTCGCTACGGAGACGTAGTTCCCGCGCGAGCCGCTCGACAAGGTCATCATTGCCCTTGAGGCGGCCCCGTTCCGATGCTGTATCGAGAACAGGCTTGCGCGGCACTGGCATGTCATTCGACGCTATCATTGCGTTCCTCCTCCGGTGCTGTGAAGAGGAAGCTAGCACCAAACACACGGCTTGAATATGCTAAATTTTAGCAAGGCGTCATATGGGCAGTCAGCCAATATTCTAGGGCCACCGCACCACCGGGGGCAGCGAAGAAAGAATGGACTCGACATTACCCCCGGTCTTCAAGCCAAAGATGGTGCCGCGGTCATAGAGAAGATTGAATTCCACGTAACGCCCCCGGCGAATGAGTTGCTCGTCGCGATCGGCTTCCGTCCATGACGTGTCGAAGTTCGCTCGCACGATCCGCGGGTAGACGAGGTTGAAGGCGCGGCCGACATCCTGCACGAAAGCAAAGTCGGCATCCCAGCCCCCCCGTTCCTCGTCCGAATGCAGCCAGTCAAAAAAGATCCCACCGACGCCGCGGGGTTCGTTGCGGTGCTTCAGGAAGAAATACTCGTCGCACCAGGCCTTGTAGCGCTCGTAGTCGGCCACGGCCTCATGCCGGCGGCAGGTAATCTCCATGGCGCGGTGAAAAAGGGCCGTGTCGGTATCATCCTGTGTTCGCCGGCGATCGAGCACCGGCGTCAGATCGGCGCCGCCGCCGAACCACTGACTCGATGTGACAACCATGCGCGTGTTCATATGAACCGCGGGTACGTTCGGATTGATCGGATGGGCGATCAGCGAGATGCCGGAAGCCCAGAAGCGGGGATCTTCGTCTGCGCCGGGCATCTGGCTACGGAAATCGGCTGAAAACTCGCCATGGACTGTCGAGGTGTGGACGCCGACCTTCTCAAAGACGCGTCCTTCCATCATAGACATGCGGCCACCGCCGCCGATCCCCTCATCGCGCTGCCAGTCTTTTGCCTCGAAGCGTCCGGGGGGCTGGTCGGAAAGGGGGCCGATCAGTTCGTCCTCCAAGGATTCGAAGGACGCGCAGATCGTGTCGCGAAGGCTCTCGAACCAGGCGCGGGCCATCGCCTTCTTTTCCTCGATGTCGTCGGGCAGGTTCTTCGGCAAGACTGGCCGTTCCATCGTCAAATCACCCTGATCACTGATTCCTTTGGGAGGCAGACCTTTAGCAGCAATGGCATTGGCGGGCCAACCGGTGGCGCCTTTGGCCAGTGCAGATTCGACTCGTCAGGCCGGAACATGCACGCTATCTTCCTGCCGCAGAGGTAGGGTGCATGGCGAAATTCAGACCGCCGCCGCTCGACGGCTTGAAGCGCAGGATGGACAGGCATCGCCTGGAGAAGGGCGAAAAGCCCTCCGGCCTGTTCGTCCGCGAGACCTTCACCATGTCGCGAGAAGATGCGCGCGTTAAGGCGCGGGAATGGTTCGATGCCTTTCCCAAGGCTGCCTATTGGACCGAAGTGGAGAGCTGGCGCCAGCTTGAAGGGGACAAGATCGAGTTCACGATGCGTCGTCTCCCGACCGCCGACTAGCCCGCGACAGCGCGGTCAGCACGTGCTCATGGTGGCAAAGTCAAGCGCTGGTCTTGTCCCGGCGCAGCCGACTTTCGCGAAGAAGACCACTATCATCCAGGATCGGGTGAGCGACGGAAACCAGATGGGAGTTGATCCGCTTCAGGTCGCGCAGGATGTCGAGATGCAGCGAGCTTGTCTGCAGACTCTCCACGCGTCCATCCCGCAACCGCTCCAAATGTCGTCCAGCAGATAGTTTTTCAGCCTTGCGAACGCTTACCTTGATTTCCATCAGGTGGAGAGCAAGCTTCAGATCACCGGTGACAAAAACAGTTTGTGCCGTCCGTAAATTGTCGGTGGTCAGATCGAATAGACCTTTGAGCTCCCGATAGCCATCCTCGGAGAACTTGAGGTTGTGGGAGACTTTCTTGCGAACCTCTTCGCACAGTCCCTTCTCGATGATGTCGCCGACATGCTCCAGGTTGATGACGTAGTCGATGATGGCGATCGATCGCCGTCCATTGTCGCCATCGCTGCCATCGCGCCCGAGCTTGGACAGATAGACCTTGACCTCCTGCTGTATACGATCGACTCGTCTCTCGAGCGCCTCAATCTCGCTCAAAGGTGCAAGATCATTGTTCTGGAACGCATTCTCCACCCTGATGAGCATGCGCTCGATCAAATCCCCAACGGCAAGGACTTCGCGCGTCGCATTCGCAAGCGCCACAACCGGCGTCGACAAGGCCTCCGGATCGAGAAACTGCGGACCTGTATCCGAGTCCTCTTCTGAAGGCAGCCATTTCTTCATGGCGTCCGAGAGGAGTTTCGAAAAGGGCCAGGCGAGGAGGGCGAGGGCGGCATTGTAGGCGAGGTGCACGTCGACGGGCAGAGCGTCACGATTGAGCTGCAACATTTCCAGCGTGTCGGCCGCATACCCCACAAGCGGGAGCGCGATCAGGCAACCAACGGCCCGCACGACCAGATTGCCGGTCGTGATCCGTCGCGCCGAAGCGGGTCCTGACAGCGTCGCCAGAACCGGCGGGATCGCGCCGCCGAGGTTGGCTCCCAGAATCAAGACGATGATGAGCGACGTCGACAGGGTGCCGGTGGAGGCGATCGAGAGGACGAGCACAACCACGGCGAGACTGGACGAGGAGGCCACCGCAAGCCCCGCTGTCAGCACCAGAGCGACAGGCCAGGCACCGTCGAGCAATCTGATGAAGGCGGCGAGAGCAGGTGAGTCTCGCATGGGCTCAGTGGCAGCCGAAAGCAGGTAAAGCGAAAGCAGCATGAGCCCAACGCCCACAAGCGCCGCCCCGCCGCCCTTGCGCACTGCGGAGCCGCCGCGACCCAAGATAACCCCGGCAAGGATGAGGAGCGGCGACAACCATTCGATGCCCGTTGCGACGATCCAGGCGGTCACGGCCGTCCCAACATTGGCACCGAGCAAGACGATCTGCGCCATCCTCGCGCGGATCAGGTCGCGTTCCACGAAAGAGGCGACCGTCAGGGCGGTGGCCGTGGAGCTTTGCAAGGCGATCGTTGCAATGAAGCCAGACACGAAGGACCGCAAACCGCTTTGCGTTCCCGTGGCGAGGCCGGTGCGCAGGCGGGAGCCGAAAGCGCGCGTGACGCCGTCCTTCACCTGAGCGAGCCCGAAAAGGAGCAAGGCGACGGCGCCGAAAAGATTGATGATAACGATCGTCGATTGCATGACAATTCCGAAGCAGGCGTAATGGGGACAAGGCTAAGTTTTCTCGCCGGCTAAGTAAATATGCCGGGGTGCCGCGTTGGAAAGAGGTGCCGCCGGCCCCACGCCAAGAAGCAGTAGTCGATCTATCGCCAGAGTGTTTGCCGCAAGGCCTCGCCGGTAATCATCGCGGCCGATACTGCAACGTTGATGGATCTCTGGCCCGCCACCATAGGGATCAGTATCCGCGCGTCGGCGCCGTCATGGACATGATCGGGAACGCCAGCGCTTTCTCGGCCGAACAAGAGCACATCGTCAGGCTGGAACGGGTGGCGCACATAGGGAGTCGCGGCCTTGGTGGATGCCAGCACAAGCCTGCGGCCGCTTTCTGCGCGCCACGCCTCGAATGCTTGCCAGTTCACATGTCGGACGAGGTCCACGCTCGCAAGATAATCCAGTCCTGCGCGCTTGAGGTTTCGATCCGATATATCGAAACCGGCGGGTTCGATGATGTCGACTCCCAGCCCGAGGCAGGCGGCAAGCCGCAGGATCGTGCCGGTGTTGCCGGGGATATCGGGTTGAAAAAGTGCGATGCGAAGGTCGGACATGAGCGTTTGACAGCGAAAGAAGGGACCGAGCCGGATTATAGCTAGCGCAGGGGGAGATCAAGCAACGCAGCATGTGGGCGTGTGCTTCGGGTGGCTATCTTTGGCACTTCCAAATGACGACAATCGGCGATAAAAGATCGGCGTGTTCAACGCCAGCGCCAGGAGGCCGCCATGGATATTGCCGTGCTCATCTGCCTTCCGGCCCGGATGCGTCCAGCCGTCTAGGCACTCGCGGTTACCGCGGCCTCTTCTTCGATATCCTGCATTGCGTGGGGCCTAAGCGGTCCTAAATCAGTTTTCGGTCGTCCGCTTCGCTCCTTCGGAGCTGTTTCCGGCACGCCATCTTATGGAGAATACCATGTTTTCCTGGTTCGAGCGGCGCATCGATCCCTATCCGGTCGATCCGCCCAGTTTGCCGCCAAAGGGACTCTTCGCCTTCTGCTGGCATTATACGAAGCCGACCGCGCCGTGGCTGCTGGTGCTCGGCCTCTGCTCGATGGTGATCGCAATTGCGGAAGTTGTGCTCTACCAGTTCCTCGGCAACATCATCGATTGGCTGTCGAATGCGGACCCCGACACCTTTCTCGCACAGGAGGGCGGGCGGCTGGTGTGGATGGCCGCCCTTCTTCTTCTTTTGCTGCCGCTAGCAGGGGCGCTCCATACGGTGACCATGCACCAGGTGCTGGCCGGCAATTTTCCCATGATCGCCCGCTGGCAGATGCACCGCTACCTGTTGCGTCACTCGATGACCTTCTTTGCCAATGAGTTCGCCGGCCGC
Source organism: Pseudorhizobium sp. (assembly GCA_035998065.1). Taxonomy (GTDB): domain Bacteria; phylum Pseudomonadota; class Alphaproteobacteria; order Rhizobiales; family Rhizobiaceae; genus Neorhizobium. Next base: position 3,106 of record DASYHX010000094.1, on the reverse strand, counting down.
GTTTCGACGAAGGTGATGCAGACCTCGCTCGCCATCCGCGAGGCGGTGATGAAGATCATCGACGTTTTCGTCTACGCGATCAGCTTCTTCATTTCGATGCTGGCGCTGGTGATCGTTGTCGACTGGCGGCTGGTTCTGCCCCTGATCGCGTGGTTCGTCTTCTACAGCCTTATCCTCCGGCACTTCATTCCGAAGCTCCGGAAGCTGTCCAGCGAACAGGCGGATGCGCGCTCGAACATGACCGGCCGCATCGTCGACAGCTATACGAACATCGGCACCGTGAAGCTATTCTCGCATGCAGGTCGGGAGGAGACCTATGCACGCGAGGGGATGGACGATTTCCTGGGCACGGTTCACCGCCAGATGCGGCAGATCTCGCTTCTCAACATCTGCGTCGACCTCAACAATGCGATCACGATCTTTGCGGTGGCGGCGTCAAGCATCGCCTTCTGGCTGACCGGAGAAGTCTCCGTCGGGTCCGTGGCCGTTGCGATCGGGCTTGCGATGCGCATCAACGGGATGTCGCAGTGGATCATGTGGGAGGTTTCGGCGCTCTTTGAAGCGATCGGCACCGTTTATGACGGCATGTCGATGATGACCAAGCCGCACGAGGTGACCGACGCTCCCGCCGCCCTGCCGCTGCGCACGCAGAAGGGCCACATCCGCTACGACAATGTCCGCTTTCACTACGGCAAGGCGCAGGGCGTGATCGAGGACCTGACGCTCGAGATTTCAGCGGGTGAGAAGGTCGGGCTCGTAGGGCGCTCGGGCGCGGGAAAGACGACGTTGATGAACCTGCTGCTGCGCTTCTACGATCTGGAGGCTGGCCATATCACCATCGACGGGCAGGACATCTCGACCGTTTCGCAGGAAAGCCTGCGGGCGCTGGTCGGCGTGGTGACGCAGGATACTTCGCTCCTGCACCGTTCGATCCGCGATAACATCGCCTACGGCAAGCCGCAGGCGAGTGACGCGGACGTCATCGAAGCCGCCAAGCGGGCGAATGCATGGGAGTTTATCCAGGGTCTGTCTGACATGCAGGGGCGCGTGGGGCTCGATGCGCATGTTGGCGAACGGGGCGTGAAGCTTTCAGGCGGGCAGCGGCAGCGGATTGCAATCGCGCGCGTCTTCCTCAAGGACGCGCCGATCCTGGTCCTCGACGAGGCGACCTCGGCGCTAGACTCCGAGGTGGAGGCAGCGATCCAGGAGAACCTGTTTGCCCTGATGCAGGGCAAGACGGTGATTGCGATCGCTCACCGCCTGTCGACCCTGACCGAGATGGACCGGCTGATCGTGCTCGACAAGGGCCGCATCATCGAGATGGGAACGCATCAGGAACTGGCGTCCTCCGGCGGCGTCTATGCCGATCTCTGGAGCCGCCAGTCAGGCGGATTCCTGGCCGACGACGCGGAAGCAGAAGCGGCGGCGGAATAGCAAAGCTGCCACTGGAGGTCAAACGAAGGCCCGCTCCGGAAACGGGGCGGGCTTTCTGTTGCTCAGCGGCGTCATCTCGGACGATCCGAGGCTGCAGGAAAGGCGCCCTCGACCGGTAACGCATTGTTTATGCAAAGCTGTCACGAAAACGGCGGTGCCTGGCACCTCCCGCCAATCTCCTTTCCGGATTTTCATGATGAGTAGCTTTAAGATCAAATTTCTTCTTCCGGCACTGTTTGCGATGGCGGTTCTCGTCGCTGTCCTTCAGGGCGTCCTCGGGATGCGTTCCGTTCTGGAACTGGAGACGCAGGCGAGCAATATCGCCGGTCGTCTCGAGAAATCGACGATGATCGCCGACATGGACCATCGGTTCTCAAATGTCCGGCGACTTTACCTGATGACGCTGTCGGCAAGTTCGGCTGCCGAAAAGAAGCAGTCACTGGAGCAGTTGCAGCAAGCGCGGGCAGCCTGGGGTGAAGCATTGACCGGATTCGGATCTGCGGCCACCGATCCTGCGGCGAAGGAAAAGCTCACGGCCTTGCAGTCTGTTGCCGCCGATTACGACTCTCTCGGAGAAGAATTCATCAAGCTGATCAGCTCGTCGCGCCTTTATGAGGCTCGCGCCGTCATTGCCAAGATGGTGCCGAAGGGAGGCGAGGCCGGCATGCTGTTGCAGGAGATGATCGACGCCAACGAGGCAGCAAGCGTGAGTGATCGCACACTGGCTGCCGATGCGGCTGACTTTGCCTTCGTTTCCTCAATTGTTGGCGTCGCTGTCGCCGCTGCCGTTGCCTTGGCTGCGGCCGTGGTGAGCTATCTGCGTGTGACGCGGCCGATCGGCCAGATCACGAGGGCCATGAATGTTCTTGCGGCGGGCAATAACGACGCGGAAATTCCGCATCACGGGCGTCGCGACGAGATCGGTGAGATGGCCGCCGCCGTGGCCGTCTTCCGGGACAATGCGCTGGCGCGCGAGCGGCTGGAGCGGGAAACGCAGGCAGCGCGGTCGATGAGCGAGAGCGAGCGGATCGCGCGCGAAGAACAGAAGGCACGCGAAAGCGCCGAAGTCTCCTTCGCGGTGGATGCGCTGGGTCGCGGGCTGACAGGCCTTGCCAATGGCGACCTGACGGTGCGGCTGGAGCAGCCGTTCGCCGGGCAGCTGGACCAGCTCCGTGTCAACTTCAACGAGTCGCTTGAAAACCTGCAGTCGGTGCTGCGCAATGTCGGCGACAACGCCCGAATGATCGATGCCGGCGCCAAGGAGATCAGCTCGGCCGTGGCGGATCTCTCCAAGCGGACGGAGCAGCAGGCGGCGTCGGTCGAGGAGACTGCGGCGGCACTGGAGCAGGTCGCAACCGCGGTTAAGGACTCTTCCGTCCGTGCGGGCGAGGCGGGCGAGCTCGTCGATCACACCCGTGTGGGTGCGGAGCGTTCGGGCGAGATCGTGCGCCAGGCGGTCGGTGCGATGGAAGCCATTGCGAAGTCTTCCGGCGAGATCAGCAACATTATTGGGGTCATCGACGAGATTGCCTTCCAGACGAACCTGCTGGCGCTCAATGCCGGTGTCGAGGCGGCACGTGCGGGCGAGGCGGGCAAGGGGTTTGCGGTTGTTGCCCAGGAAGTTCGTGAGCTTGCCCAGCGTTCGGCCAATGCCGCGCGCGAGATCAAGACG
>DASYHX010000012.1:0-7654 GCA_035998065.1 Pseudorhizobium sp. | reverse complement strand
TGCACAATATCCAGATGATGCACAGGTCGAGAGGCAGACTTCCGGCGAGCAGGTCGACTGGGACATCTACCGCGAACGTTCACCAGAAAACATTCCTGCCGCTGTACTGGCAAACTGCGATGCGATGGTGGTGTGGCATGAGATGCCGGTCACCGCCGCGGTGATCGCGCAGTTGGACCGCTGCAAAATCATTGTCCGCGCCGGCGTCGGTTTCGACCATATTGACCTGGATGCTGCGAGCCAGGCGGGTATACCCGTATGCAACACCCCAGATTACGGCACGAGCGAGGTCGCAGACCACGCCATTGCGCTGATGCTCACCATGCGCCGCGGGATTGGCTCCTATCACAGGAACCTCATGCAATCGCCCAGTGGCGGATTTGACCATGCCAGTGCTCCTTTGGTGGCGCGACTTCGCGGTAAAACATTCGGCGTTGTCGGCCTCGGCCGCATCGGCACTGCCACCGCACTCAGGGCGAAAGCGTTTGGCATGCGCGTTCTAGCTTATGATCCGCTCGTTTCCAGAGGCACAGAAATTGCCGTTGGAGTGGATCGCTGTGACCGTATCGAAGATCTCCTGGCACAAAGTGACGTGGTCAGCCTGCACTGCCCATTGACGCGCGAAAGCCACAAGTTGATCAACGCCGAGCGGCTGGCACAGATGCAGCCTCATGCCTTGCTGATCAACACGGCGCGCGGTGCGATTGTCGACATCGAAGCATTGCTCGACGCTTTGCGCAAAGGCACGATTGCCGGTGCGGGCATTGATGTTCTGCCGGCCGAACCGCCCGCGCCCGAAGACGCCATCGCGCTTGCCTACGCCAACGGCGCGGATCCCATTGTCGGCGAACGCCTGTTCCTGACGCCCCACGCAGCATGGTCAAGTCCGGAAAGCGTGGCGGATGCGCGCCGCCTATCAGTCGAGACAGCCATGCAGTATCTGCGCGATGGCGCATTGCGCAACCTCGTCAACGCTCCTCTGCAGAATCGTTTGAGCGGCGCAGCCTGAAATGAAGTCACAGTACAGCAACGTGCTGACGAAATGATCCATGGGCATGGGATCACCAGAACATGCCTGAACCAGGGAGGAGGAAACCATGCAACACACATATCTCGGCGCTGTTTTCGCGGCACTTCTGCTAAGTGGCACCAGTGCCACTGCACAGGAATTCCAGCTTACGTTCCAGTCTGTCGACCCGGCCGGAAACCCTAATTTCGCCATTCAAAAAGAATGGACGGAACGCGTCAAGAAAATGTCAGGCGGGCGGATCACCATTGAGCTTTTGCCGGTCGGTGCGGTTGTCGACTATAGCGAAACCCAGGAAGCCGTCGGCTCCGGTATCCTTGATGGCCACATTACCGATGTCAGCTATTTTTCCGGCAAGGACCCGGCATTTGGCCTTGTCGCCAATCCGATCGGCGCATGGTCGTCACCCGATGAAATGTTTCGCTTTATAAATTATGGCGGCGGCTATGAGCTGATGAATGAGCTCGAGGAGCCTTATGGCCTGCATTTCGTCGGCGCAACGACCACCGGCCTTGAAGGCTTTGTCTCCGATCGCCCTCTCGACGGCGTTGCCGATCTCAAGGGCTTAAAAGTCCGTGCGCCCGAAGGCCTGATCCAGGAAGTGTTTGCGGCTGCAGGCGCCGTTCCCGTCAACCTACCATACTCGGAAGTGTACACGTCACTCGACAAGGGGGTAATCGACGCCGCCGACTCAACGGTGTTTTCGACCAATCATCAGCAGGGCTTGCACAAGGTCGCGGTCCATCCGGTCTACCCGGGCTTCCACTCCATGCCGCTCGTCGAAGTCTCCATGAATTTGGATAAATGGAACGCGATGCCGGAAGACCTGCAAGAGATCATGACCGTTTCCGTGCGCGACTTTGCGCAGGATGCCGTCGCCCAGTTGTCGATGAACGATCTGAAAGCCGTGGCCGAAGCAAAGGCCGACCCCTCGATCACCGTTCACGACTGGTCCGCGGAGGAACGTGCGAAGTTCCGCACCATCGCGATGGACCAATGGTCGAAAGTGGCTGCGCGATCGGAAAATGCGCAAAAGGTCTACGACCTTCTGACCACGTATCTCGAGACTCAGGGTCTGTTGAAGTGACACGAAAACCTACTGGGCGCATCAAGAGCGCCCGGTTCCGGTTACTCCCGATCATCATTCGGCTTGAAACGATTGGCCAGCTATGTCCCTGACTCCCGATCATGATCCGACCCCATTGCAAACGCCGCAGACCGGAAGTCCACAGATGGAGGCCTTGCCGCAGGCGGGCTGGCTCGGACGCTTGATCACGATTGCCGCACGCGCTTTTGCGGTCTGTGTTCTGGTCGCCATGGCAATCCTCGTAATGGAGGTATTCCTGCGGTATGTGTTCAACCGGCCGACAGTATGGGCCCATGAAACAACCATATTTTTGAGTGCGGTTACCTTTATCTTCGGCGGGCTCTACTGTGTTGCCCGCAACTCGCATATTCGCGTGGTCCTGATTTATGATCTTGTTGGGCCATCCGTGCGCCATGTGCTGGATGTGGTCATCTCCCTTGCATGTCTAGGCGCTAGCCTGTTCTTTGCATGGGCATCGTGGCTGACGGTGCAAAAAGCGATGTTCCGCCCGGATGGGAGCTTCTTTTTGGAGACCAGCGGCAGCGCATGGAATTCGCCCGCGCCAGCGCTCTTGAAAATTTTCCTGCTGCTGGTGCTCGTGACGATGAGCGTGCAATTCCTGATCCTGACCGTCAATTACGCACGTGGTGCGAAGATGCTCAAAAGGCACCACGATGTTTGACCTTCTCGATCTCGGATTGAACCTCAAGGCGCTCGGCATCGGCTGGGGAACATTGATGATGTTTGGCCTTCTGGTGGCGCTTTTGCTGACCGGAGCACCGCTGGCGATGGTCACGCTGCTGGTCGCACTGATCTTCGCCGTCGGTTGGTTCGGCCCCAACGCGGTACCGCTGATAACCAGCCGCGTATACAGTTTCGTGTCATCTTTCGTCTTTGTGTCGGTGCCTATGTTCGTGCTGATGGCGGCCATTCTCGACCGCTCTGGCATTGCCCGCGACTTGTTTGATGCCATGAAGCTTGTCGGCGGACGCCTGCGTGGCGGCGTTGCCGTCCAGACGATCTTTGTCGCGGTCATCCTGGCGGCGATGAGCGGCATTATCGGCGGCGAAATTGTGCTGCTCGGTCTTGTCGCGCTGCCGCAAATGCTGCGCCTGGGCTATACCCGCCGTTTGGCAATCGGCGTCGTTTGCGCAGGCGGTTCGTTAGGGACGATGGTGCCGCCCTCCATCGTCCTGATCATCTACGGCTTGACCGCCAATGTCTCCGTAGGCGATCTATTTACCGCAGCCTTCCTGCCCGGCTTCATGCTTGCTGGACTTTATATCGCCTACATTCTCCTGCGCTCGCATCTTGATCCTGAAGCGGCCCCGCCACCCCCGGTGGAACGCATCGCATTCCGGGATAATCTGCCGCTGCTGCGCGGGCTGGTTTTGCCGCTGCTGGTGGTGTTCGCCGTGCTTGGCTCGATCTATGGCGGCATTGCCTCCGTCACGGAAGCCTCGGCCATCGGTGTCGCGGGCGTGATTGTCTCAACCATCCTGCGCCGCGAATTCTCGTTCCGCATGATGCTTGACGCTGCACTGCATACGCTGGCCACTGTCGGCATGATCATGTGGATCGGCATTGGTGCAAGCGCATTGGTCGGTGTTTACAATCTGATGGGCGGCATAAAATTCATCTCGCAGTTGATCACCGGCATCTCAGATTCGCCAACCGTCATCATTCTGTTCATGATGCTGATCCTCTTCGTCCTGGGCATGTTCCTAGATTGGGTCGGAATAGCCCTTTTGACTATGCCGATTTTCGTGCCGATCATTCTGCAACTTGGCTATGATCCGGTCTGGTTCGGCGTTCTGTTCGCGATGAACATGCAGGTGTCGTTTCTGACGCCGCCTTTCGGACCGGCCGCCTTTTATCTCAAGAGCGTGACGCCGCCAGACATAACCCTTGGCGAGATCTTCAGGTCGCTTGTGCCGTTCATCTGCCTTCAGGTTCTGGCCGTTGGTCTGCTGATCCTCTTTCCGGCAGTCGCGATCTACTAAACCCGCCTTTCCAAACAGATTCTCCAGGTATCGATATGACACGCTATCTCGACGGCGAGTACGATTACATCATCATTGGCGCGGGCACTGCGGGATGCGTTCTGGCAAATCGGCTCAGCCGTGACCCCGCTTCCCGTGTCTTGCTGATCGAGGCGGGCGGTAACGACACCTATCCGTGGATACACATCCCTGTGGGCTATTTGTATTGCATGGGCAATCCGCGCACCGACTGGATGATGAAAACCGCGGTCGAGGCAGGATTGAATGACCGCCAATTGGCCTACCCGCGCGGCAAGGTTCTGGGCGGATGCAGCTCGATCAACGGCATGATCTACATGCGCGGCCAGGCGGCCGATTACGATGGCTGGGCACAAATGGGCAATACGGGGTGGGGATGGAACGATGTTCTGCCCTATTTTATCCGCTCGCAGGACCGGCCTGGCGGCGACGGGAAAATGCACGGCTCAGGCGGTGAATGGAAGGTCGCCCGCCAGCGCCTCAAATGGGATTTGCTCGATGATTTTCAGCGCGCCGCCGCAGAAATGGGCGTGCCCCCCACAGAAGATTTCAACAGCGGGGACAATGAAGGTGCGGGCTATTTCGAAGTCAACCAGAACGCCGGGCGCCGCTGGAGCGCTGCTCGTGCCTTTCTCAAGCCTGCTCTGAGGCGCGCGAACCTGCGCCTCTTGACGCATGCCCATGTTCAAAGGATCTCTATTGAGAATGGCCACGCCGCTGCTGTGGTCGTTGGCTGTCCCGGAGCCGTGATCCATGCCGCGGCAAAGGGCGAAATCATTCTTGCTGCAGGCGCAATCCATTCTCCGGCCCTGCTCGAAGCCTCCGGTATCGGTCAGGGCGCTCGCCTTCGAGGTGCGGGAATTGAAGTGCACCGCGACATGCCTGATGTCGGCGAAAACCTTCAGGACCATCTTCAACTGCGCATGATTTTCCGCGTTGACAATGCCCGCACACTCAATCAGATCGCCAATTCCTGGTCCGGCAAGATCGCCATGGGCGTGCGCTACCTGTGGAGCCGCTCCGGCCCCTTGTCGATGGCGCCAAGCCAACTCGGAATTTTTACCCGAAGCAGCGCGGAAGTGGCAACGCCTGATCTTGAGTATCACATTCAGCCGCTGTCGACGGACCGGCTTGGTGAGCCGCTCCACCCCTATCCTGCCGTCACCGTCTCGGTCTGTAATCTTCGGCCGCACAGCCGTGGCTCGGTGCATATCTCACAGGCGGACCCGTCAGCCCATCCCGAAATTTCGCCCCGCTACCTGAGCGCGAGGCATGACGTCGATGTTGCCATTCGTTCCCTGCGTCAGGCCCGCCATCTGATGACCATGCCAGCATTGCGGAAATATGCTCCTCTTGAAAGCCTCCCCGGCGCGCGCATCGCTGACGATGAAGCTTTGGCAAGGGCGGCCGGCGATATCGGGACAACGATTTTCCATCCCGTCGGCACCTGCCGCATGGGTGTGGATGACAAGGCGGTGGTTGACCCACAGTTGCGCGTGCGCGGCGTCTCCGGTCTTCGCGTGGTCGATGCGTCTGTCATGCCGCGCATCGTATCCGGCAACACCGCTTCGCCGGTTGTAATGATTGCGGAAAAAGCCGCTGAAATGATCCTGCGCCTCGCTTAGCCAGCGCCGTCGAGATCCAGCACGCGAAAGGAATGATAATGAAATTTCTCCGTCACGGCCCAATCGGCCGCGAAAAGCCGGGGGTCTGGACAATGAAGGCTGCATCCGCGACTTTTCCGGCTTGGTGCCGGATTTCACACCCGAAACCGTCACGTGCGAACAATTGGCGGTATTGGCGCAAACCGACTTGGCTTCATTGCCGGTCGTCGCCGCCGACACCCGTATCGGCGCTTGCGTTGGTGCGGCCCGAAATTTCTATGCGGTGGGCCTGAATTATGCGCGCCATGCACGCGAGACGAACAATCCAGAGCCGAAAGAGCCTGTGCTATTTTCCAAATCAACAGCCAGCATCTGCGGACCGAATGATCCGATCATTTTGCCGCGCGGATCGGCCAAGACCGATTGGGAGGTGGAACTGGGCATTATAATCGGCCGCCCTTGCAGATATGTCAGCAAGAAGGATGCGCTGGAACACGTCGCCGGTTATTGCACAATAAACGATGTCAGCGAGCGCGCCTTCCAGATCGAACGCGGAGGACAATGGATGAAGGGGAAATCCGCGCCCAGTTTCGGTCCCATCGGCCCTTGGCTTGTGACGCCTGAAGAGGTTGGCGACCCGCAGAAGCTCGCCTTGAGACTTTCTGTGAACGGCGAAACCCTTCAAAGCAGTTCAACGGCCGACATGATATTCAGCATTGCCGAAATCATCTCCTATATGTCCGGCTTTATGCAGCTAATGCCGGGCGACATCATAGCGACCGGGACACCGGAGGGCGTCGGCATGGGTCTGACGCCGCCACGTTTCTTGAGTGCCGGTGACGTGGTCGAGCTGTCGGTCGAGGGTCTTGGCACGCAACGCCAGAACGTGGTGGCAAACCAGCTTTAAAGAATGCTGTCTCGTCAGACAAAGGCGACTGTGTTGTTCAGCGGTGGCATCTGGAGCCCATCGTCTCCTTCAAACGTGAACGCCTGAAGGACCTGGCCAGGAGCGTAAGCTGCCACTCCGCGCCAGCGTCTGGTTGTTTTAGCTCGAGCGTCACGACCCTGGGGGAGGTGCCACTGGTCCTCCAGCCACACTCTCCCACGAAACCGGCTGCGATCGTCATCGCGGGGGTGATGTCTTGTGCAGGACGCCACGCTCGCTGTTGCACGCTCGCAGTTCAGGAGGTGTCGTCCGCCGCTATCGCTAAGGCAGCCATCTGCCATCGCCATATGAGCCTTTGACTGGGGCGGAAAGCTGGACGTCCGCCGCTACAATCTCCTTTGCCACGCACTCGAAAGCCGACCGACCCAGCAGTCTTCGATACCACCTGCCCAGCGCCGGATGATCATCTAAGGAGGCTCCTCCAAGTCTCAAGGCAAACAGCACAGACATGAATGTACCGATGTCGGCAGCGCTAAATTGTTGGCACAAGTAGTCACGGCCCTCTAGGTGCCCGTCAAGGTGGGTCAGTTGCCTGTGAAGCGCTGCTTCAGCTGTCCGCGCTCCACGCTCCAGATCCGCCCATTGCTCCTGACTATGCGGCCCAGGTGCCGTGCGGTGCATCAGCGGCCTAAGCAACGCAAGCAAAATCTCGTCCGCGAAAACATCGTAGAGACGCGATTGCACCCTCTGTGCCGGGGGGCCAGGAAGGAGCCGGGGAAAAGGATATGCGTCATCGAGATATTCGATGATTACCGTTGAGTCATAGACCGCGACGTCACCGTCGAGCAGGACAGGAACCTGGCCTTTGGGATTGGTCACGAGGACCTCTGGATGCTTGGGACTGTATCCCGCTGTCTGACTGAAGGGCACCATGACGCGTTCAAAACTCAGCCCTTTTTCTAGGAGGGCGATCTCGACTTTGCGCGAGAAAAGGCTCAGCGGCCCGCAAAGCAGTTTCATCGTTCCCGT
>DASYHX010000008.1:0-4698 GCA_035998065.1 Pseudorhizobium sp. | reverse complement strand
GTCTACGACAAGGGGCAGGACGGCCACTACAACCTCATTTCGGCGCTGCATAAGTCCGTCCGCGGCTCCGACCCGGATGCAGCCCTTTACTATCTGGCACGCATGTTCGATGCGGGCGAAGACCCGCTCTACCTCGGACGGCGTCTGGTGCGCATGGCCGTTGAGGATATTGGACTGGCCGATCCCCAGGCGCTTGTCATCTGCAATGCTGCAAAGGACGCCTACGAGTACCTTGGATCGCCCGAAGGAGAACTGGCACTTGCCCAGGCATGCGTATATCTCGCGACGGCCCCCAAGTCGAACGGTGTCTATGTGGCCTACAAGGCGGCCATGCGTGCAGCCAAGGAGCATGGCTCGCTACTGCCACCCAAGCACATCCTAAACGCACCAACAAAGCTGATGAAGGGCGAAGGTTATGGCGAAGGCTACCGCTATGACCATGATGAGCCGGATGGGTTCTCCGGGCAGAACTATTTCCCGGAGAAAATGGGGCGAAAGCTCTTTTACGATCCCCCCGAGCGTGGCTTCGAGCGCGAAATCCGCAAGCGCCTGGACTGGTGGGCGAAGCTCCGCAGGGAGCGCGGCGAGCCTTAGGATGCTCGGCGCTGCACCGCTGGTGGCGGTGTCACTTTGACGGCGGAGTCGGCCAGGACGTGATGCCCTTCCATGTCTACGATCAGGTTCCACTGTCCGTCTTCCGGCACCACCAGTCGGATCGGCGACTTCTTGGCGACGCCGCCAATATACTTGAAGTCCAGAAGCTCCTTGAAACGCTGGAAGTTGCCCGAGGTCATCAGGCGCACGTTGTTGACGGCGTTGAGTGTGACTTCGACGACGGTTCCGGCCCGCTGCCCTCTAAGGTCATAGTGTTTGAAACGGAAAGACGGTGCTGCCACGGTCAGCCTCGGTTATGCTGTGTGAGGTTCCCCTTTAGCAGCCTTCTCTTAAGGAATTGTGGAACCGGACGGCCCTTGGCGTGTTTTTCCCACAGCAAACCAAGGATGATGCGATGGAGAAGATCAAGACACAGACCTATCTGACGGCGATTGCATCGCTGATGGTGAATGCGGTCGTGTTCGGCTTCGGCGCAGTTGCCATTCTGTCTATCCCCGCTTTGAATGATCACGCCAAGTATCTGCTACCCGGCTGGATCGTGGTTGCGTTCGTAGCGACGCCGTTCATTGCCAGGAGGATCGCCCCCCGAATGAGGCTGCGTTACTGGCGAGAGCGCGACCGAGTACATATTTAGACTTCATAAGAGGCGGCATTCCCCCCCCTGCTGCCGCCGTAAAACAATAAATGACCTCCAGTCTTGCCCTGCCGTTCCCTCCGGCAGGGCTTTTTCTTGCCATCGCTCAAGAACTATAGGCGCTGCCCTAAGGGCAGAAATCATCTGCCGCAAGTTTTATTAAATGTGTTGCAGCAGGGGAAAGGACGGAGCAGGGCTCTTTCTCTTGTTCTTTTGCCCAGCCTCTGCCTTGTTGCGAGCATAATCTGGTAATCGATTCGGTGATGCCAGGGGCGGCATGCCGCAAGAAATCGCGCAGAGGGGACCTCTCCATGTCGGACGACATCAAGCACTCGATCAAGGAAATGCGGCCGAAGATTACCGTGGTCGGTGTCGGCGGAGGTGGCGGCAACGCCATCAACAACATGATTGCCGAGCATCTTGAAGGGGTTGAGTTCATCGCTGCCAACACTGATGCCCAAGTCCTCGCGACATCGAAGGCGACGCGGCGCATTCAGTTGGGAACGGCGGTGACGGAGGGCCTCGGAGCAGGATCGCTGCCGGAGATCGGACGCGCTGCTGCGGAGGAATCCATCGACGAGATCATGGATCATCTCTCCGGCTGCCACATGTGCTTTGTGACCGCGGGCATGGGCGGCGGCACCGGCACGGGCGCAGCGCCGGTGATTGCCCAGGCGGCGCGCAATGCCGGCATCCTGACGGTCGGCGTGGTCACCAAGCCATTCACATTCGAAGGCAATCGCCGCATGAAAACGGCGGAGGCGGGGATCGAGGAACTACGGCGCGCTGCCGATACGGTGATTGTTATTCCGAACCAGAACCTTTTCCGCATTGCCGACGCGAAGACCACGTTCGCAGATGCCTTCATGACCGCCGACAAGGTCCTATTCTCCGGCGTGGGCTGCATTACTGATCTGATCGTCAAGGAAGGCCTGATCAATCTCGATTTCGCAGACGTCAAGTCGGTGATGAAAGGCATGGGGCGAGCGATGATGGGCACGGGGGAGGCCTCGGGTGACGGTCGGGCGTTGGTTGCCGCCGAGGCGGCAATCGCCAATCCGCTGCTCGACGAGATCTCCATGAAGGGCGCTAAAGGCGTGCTGATCTCCATCTCCGGCGGCTCCGACATGACCCTCTTCGAAGTGGATGAAGCCGCCAGTCGGATTCGCGATGAAGTCATGGATGACGCCGATATCGTCGTGGGTGCCATCTTCGACCGCGAACTCGATGGCAAATTCCGCGTCTCCGTCGTTGCCACAGGCCTGGATGGCGGCGAAGCCACGGTGGCTGCAGCCAGCCATGAACTCAATGGTGCTGCAGCCGGCGCAACACAGCTACCCCGCTTCCTGCAGTGACCAGACCATAGCCATGTCCGTGATCAAGGGCGGCGATTGGCCGCCCTTTTCTTTGTTGGGGGGCACGCTGCACTGCTTTTTGCTCGCGATTTCGTGACCGTCGGCGGGCGAGTGCCAGCCCTGCGCAGGCAGTCAGTTAAGAGAACCTTTATCGTTTGCTGACAAGTTGAGGGAAGCTTCACGGCGGACGGTCACGAAGGGCTGATGGGGCGGCCGCCGCCGCGTATGCAAACGTGTAATGAGTAACTGCCTGCCGGGACGTCAAGCAGGCACTGTACGGAGTAGATTATGACCAGGAACAAAACGCCCTTCGCGCTGGCGCTCGTCGCCGCATTCGCCACACCTGCTGGTGCCGCCGATCTTACCTATTCTGAACCCGCTCCGAGCTACGACTCGCCCTCCGTCTCTTCGGGCGGCTGGACCGGCGCCTATGTCGGTCTCCATGCCGGCACGAGTTCTGATCATGGCGGCCCGTTCTCCGGCGAGAAGGAGTTCATGGGTGGTATCCAGGGCGGCTACAACGCCGAAATGGGCGGCGCGGTCGTCGGCGGCGAACTTGAGCTTTCCCATATGGGCGACACGGAAGTTGACGTTCCGGGGGGCGAACTCCGCGAACGGTACCGGCTGGCGGCGAAAGCCAGGGTAGGTGCCCCGCTCGGTGACACCTTGATCTACGGAACGGCCGGCGGCACGATGACCAGCCTGCGTGACTCGGGCTCTACGGAAGGCCCTGACGGCTGGAAGCCGGGCTGGCTGATCGGTGCTGGCGTCGAGCAGAAATTCAACGACCAGATTTCCGGACGTGTGGAGTACAATTATACGCGCACCGGCGATGTTCGCAGCTTCCCCACCGGCAGCACGACCACTTCGGAAACAAATGTCAGCGACCACACGATCAAGGCTGGCGTGAACTATAAGTTCTGATCTCGGCCGCGTTCCTGCCTCCCCCAACGGGGAGGCAGTCTTAGCAAGCGTTGCAGGACGAGGCGACATTTGCGCACCATTCGCGCGACCGCCTCTAGCTCCATGGGAACACAGCCGCTCTGAGCGGGTTTCAACTGGGTGTTGAGATCAAACAAGGAGCGAAGACATGGTCACCATGGTGGGCACTGAATCGAGCATCGAGAAGCTCGTGACCAACCTGATCTACCTCGAGCACGATGCGATCGCCGCATATGAATCCACGATCGAGCGACTGGACGACAAGGCCCTGAGCACGCAGATCGCCGCGTTCCGTCAGGACCACCTGCAGCATCTCGAGGTATTGCACGAGATGGCGAGGGAATTGGGCATCGATGCGCCGACGGAAGGCGACATGAAGCAGATGTTGACCACCGGAAAGATCGCTCTGGCAGACTTGATGGGCGATGCCGCAATCCTCAAAGCGATGAAAACGAATGAGGACGACACGGTGACTGCTTATGAGAAGGCTTCTCAGCACCAGGACGCGGTGCCGAAGTCCAAGGCCTTCTTCCAGAAAGCCCTCGCTGACGAGCAGCGCCACCGCGCCTGGATGGACACCACCGCCCAGCAGCTTTCGTAGGTCCCACCTACTTTTCATACGAAGACGGGAGGCGGCAGGGCCGCCCCCCGGACAGGCTTATGCGAGAAGGAGTGGGGCGATGCGCTTTGTACCGACGCTCGTTCATGGCATCGCAGACTATCTCGTCGGTACGGTCATGATCGTGCTCGCTTTGGTGGTCGGCGTCGGCGGCATCGGCTTCTATGCCTTTCTCATCCTCGGTGCGTTTGCTGTCTTATATGCGCTGGTAACCGACTACGAACTGGGCTGGAAGCCTCTTCTTTCCATGCCCGCTCACCTGGCTCTAGACGCGGTCTTTGCGCTTGTCATGCTGGTGCTGCCGCTGATCCTTGTTCTCCCGACCCTGCTATTCTGGACGAGCATCGTCATCGGCGTCATGGCCGCGTTCCTTGTGGTAACGACAAGAATGCGGTGAACCGAACGGTCAAGCAGGCCAATCGAACATCCTGGCTCCTAATGTGATTGCATTTCCGCCTTTGCCGCCTAGATTCCCCTGATGCGAATTTGCTCATTGTGTGAGGAGGCTTGATGGCTTGGGCAATTGCTGCCGT
>DASYHX010000005.1:0-3972 GCA_035998065.1 Pseudorhizobium sp. | reverse complement strand
TTCTCGGGCGCCATGTTGGCGACCGCGCCCATCAGCATGCCGCCGGCAGACCCGCCCTCGGCGATGATGTTCGCGTAAGACGTGAACTTCTCTTCCACCAGATGGTCAGCCGCGGCGATGAAGTCCTTGAAGGTGTTTTCCTTCTTCTTCATCTTCCCGTCTTCGTACCAGGAGAACCCCTTGTCCTTGCCGCCGCGGATATGCGCGATGGCGTAAACGAAGCCACGGTCGGCAAGCGAGAGCGCGTTCGTCGAGAAGCTGGCGGGAATGGTGATGCCATACGCGCCGTAGCCGTAGAGCAGGCAGGGCGCAGACCCGTCGAGGGGCGTATCCTTGCGGTACAGCAGCGTAACCGGGACAAGCTCGCCGTCATGGCCCGGTGCCATCACCCGGCGCGTGACGTAGCCGTCCGGATTGTGCCCCGAGGGCACTTCCTGGGTCTTTAACAGCGTCCGCTCGCGCGTTGTCATGTTGTAATCGAAGAGCTGCGACGGCGTCGTCATCGACGAGTAGGAGAAGCGGATGACGTCGGTGTCATATTCCGCCGCCCCCTGCAGGCCGAGCGAATAGGCCTCCTCGGCGAATGCGACGGCATGCTCCGTGCCGCTCTGCCGATCGCGGATGACGATCTGCGGCAGCCCGTCCTTCCTCTGCAGCCAGACGAGGTGGCGAGCGTAGGCCATATGGCTGATGATCAGCCGTCCGGCCTCGTGCGGCACGACCTCGCGCCAGTTCTCTTTTGACGGCGCCTCAATCGGCGCTTCCATGATCTTGAAGTCTTTGGCGCCGTCGTCATTGGTCAGGATGTAGAAGACGTCGCCGCCTTCGGTCAGGGAGTACTCGATCCCTTCGATGCGCTCCGCCACCAGTTTTGGTGCTGCCGTCAGATCCGCGGTCGACAGCAGGTGATATTCCGACGTCTCGTGGTCATGCACGTCAATATAGATCACATCGTCGAGCAGTGATCCGCCGACGCCGACAAAGAAACCGGGATCCGTTTCTTCATAGACCAGTCGATCTTCAGACTGCGGCTGCCCGACGATATGATGGAAGACCTTCGATGGGCGGTGGCTCTCGTCCTGCAGCGTATAGAAGAAGCTCTTGCCGTCCGGCGCCCAGACGCCGCCGCCGCCGGTATTCTCGATCACGTCGGGCAGGTCCTCCCCGGTCTCCAGATCGCGAATCCGCAACGTGAAATATTCCGACCCCTTGTCGTCATAGCCCCAGATGCCGAAGCGGTGGTCGGTGGTGTGGTCGAGGCCTGCAAGGCGGAAATAGTCTTTTCCGCTTGCTTCCTTGTCACCGTCGAGCAGCAGCTTGCGGCTTGCTTCATCCTTGTGGTCGGCATCTCGCGAAATGCGGAAATAGCGCGGTTGCTCGCCGCCTGTCACATAAGCTGTGCCGTAGGCGTAAGGCCCGTCCTTCATCGGCACGGAGCTGTCGTCTTCCTTGATGCGACCCTTCATCTCGGCAAAGAGCGCCTTCTGCAGGTCCTTCGTATCCGCCATGGCGGCGTCCATATAGGCGTTCTCCGCCTCCAGATGCCGGCGCAGTTGTACGTCTAGCAGGCTTGGATCCTTGAACATCGCCTGCCAGTTCTCCGCCCGCATCCAGGCATAGTCGTCCGTGCGGGTAATGCCATGGCGGGTGTCCGATACGGGCTTCTTTTCAGCGGAGGGCGGGGAGGGAAGGTCGGCGAAAACGGGCTTGCGGGAAACGGCCAAGGAAACACTCCGGTTGGTACGGAAGGGAGTGCCAGAGATAGGAGGCGGCTTGCCGGGAGGCAAGGCGGGGCTGAAGTTCAGACAGCGTGAAGTTGTTGCGAAGGCTCTGGAATGGGTCGGCCCTGCTCATGCGCCGCTTCGATCCAGCTGTCGATCGCGTCCTGTACGTTGAGAAGTGCCTGCTGCGGGCTGTCACCGTCACTCATGCAGCCGGGAAGATCTGGAACGGTCGCCAGGAAACCTCCGCCATCTTCCGGAGAAAGCGGTGAAACAACGACAGGATATCGCAAAGGATGTGTCACAGGGACCTCACGGTATCGATGAACTGTATCAGCCTCCGGATATATACTGGTTTGATGGGTCGTTTGAAAGGCACGGTGAGTATCTCGCGCATCCTTGGGTGGCTGATTTTGTAGTGCGAACTGCCACCTCTGGGTGGGCTGCATGATATGGAGAACTCCCCGCAAACAAACTTGATGTCCTCGATCCGCCAATCGGCGCGCGGGTTGGCGCGCATTTCCTCCAGGCGTTTGCTCATTCTGTCACCGTGCATTGCGACTGATCGCTAGATCCCATTTCCCGCTCTGGTAGGTGGTCAATCGCGGCGCCATCTCCTAGTTTCCGCCCGTTCGAATCCCACCGGATGAGGCCAAGAATGAAGAACAAGAAGATTGCAGCCCTGGCGCTTCTGGTGCTGGCGGCCGCCTGTCCCGCCCAGGCCATGGATCCACGCATCGTCAAGCAACTGAAGGCGCTGGCCCCGGAGGAGCGGCGCGAGCAGCGCTGCGATATCGAGGCAATGAAGCGGATCGCTGACGAGCACAAGGGTTTCAAGCCCGACAAGGTGATCGCTTACACCTTTTCCGATCCTGTCGAGGAAGGCAATTCCGTGAAAGCGCCCGGTGCGGCCTTCCGCAGCGGCGGAGATTGGTACCGCCTGAAGTTCAGGTGCGTAACCGGCGAGCGTGGCTTGGAGGTCCGCTCGTTCCAGTACAAGGTCGGTGCCAAGATCCCTCGCGGGGAGTGGGAGCAGTACTACCTCTACGACTGAGCGCGCTCAGCCGGGAAGATGGGGTACGGCCTTTCGTTGTGGGAAGAGTTCGTTGGCAAT
The DNA here is from genome assembly GCA_035998065.1 of Pseudorhizobium sp. Taxonomy (GTDB): domain Bacteria; phylum Pseudomonadota; class Alphaproteobacteria; order Rhizobiales; family Rhizobiaceae; genus Neorhizobium. The sequence goes on along the minus strand of DASYHX010000005.1, from coordinate 1,137 downwards.
CGTCATGACGATCAGCGACAGCGGCAGTGCCAGCATCGCGCCGACCGCCCCCCACATCCAGGTCCAGAAGATGATGGCGATGAACACCAGGAACGGGTTGATCTCCCACTGGCGACCCATGATGGCGGGAAACACCAGGTTCTCCATAAGCAAGTGCACGACGAAGAAGACGAAGGCCGGCATGAGACCGATGATCAGGGTGTCGTGCGTCAGAACGCCGCCCAGCGCCACGGATGCCGTCATCAGGGTGATCCCGAGGTAGGGAATGAAGCTCGAGATGAAGGCGAAGATGCCCCACATCACCGGAGAGCCGAGATTGCCGAGATAGGCAATAACCGTCATCGATATCCCCAGCGCCAGATAGAGCATCGCGGCGGTGGCGAAATAATAGCCCAGAACCTCTTCCATCGAATTCAGCACGCGGATGGCGATCAGGCGCTGGTGACGACGCGGGAAGGCCATGATGACGGTCCGGCGAAGCCGCACGCGACCGTAGAGGAAGAGCATCAGCGCAGCAAAGAAGATCATCGCCTGGATAATGGCCGGTGTCAGGCTGGCCGTCAGCACAGCCAGTACGCTGCTGCTGTTTTCCAGCAGCTTCTCCATCGACATCGGTCCGGTCTGGAAGGTTGCTGGGCTGATGTTCAACCACTCCTGCCGCTCCAGGAAGGGCACCACCCGGTCGATCATCTGCTCGATGATGTCGGGGCCGTTCTCGATGAAGAAGCCAACCGGACCCGCGAGCGCAGTGATGAGGAGGAGCAGGGCAATCGCCACTGCGGAAGACAGGATAAGTGCCGTTCCGAACCGCGGAACGCCCATCTCACCCAGCCGCTCTGCGGCCATTCCGAGGATGATGCCGACAACGATGGCGAGCGTGATCGGGATCAGCACCAGCTTCATGTAGGAGACAAGCGCAAGCCCGAGAAGGCAAAATATGCCGATCAACGCCCAGCTTGCCGCAAGCTCAAGCGCTTCGCGGCCGAGCGGCATGTAGTCGGCATCGGCTTCCTCAAGCGCAACCGTGGCATCGGCTCGTTCGAGGCGCATGTCTGCCGCCCCCTTTTTGTGCCGCCGGCCTCGTATGCCTGATGTCGCCATGGTGATGTCCCCGATGCGGTCTTTCAACGCGCCTCG
>DASYHX010000521.1:0-2651 GCA_035998065.1 Pseudorhizobium sp. | reverse complement strand
TCACGGCGGCCTCTATATCGTCTTCACAAAGCTAGTATAGCTTCATCCTGTAAGCAAGCTTAGCTGCTTTATCCAGTGACGCTGCCCATGCCCGCTCCGTCAATGCAAGACACAACCCCCGTGATCGTCGCTATACTATTTTCTCGTAACTGATATAGGACTGCTGTCGGGATGCCCCCCTTGAACCAATACGTACTGCTGACCCACATCTGTCCCTTGTGAGTCGAAGCGGCACGGGGAATTCGAGCCCCATCTCAACCATCTTATCAATTAAGATGGCGCTTGGTGATCAGAGCGCCTGCGGCGGAAACTAGGGATACGCATCAACAAATTTGTTCATTGCGATAAGCGACAGGCGATAGGTGCGACACAGCCTGCATGATATCTGCGGCTATGACCCGACACGTATCGCCCCCCTTCATGTTTCTGATTATTGCCTTCGGTACCATTCTTGGCATTGCCGGAACGGATCTGGTCCTGCCGGCTGTCCCCAGTATGCCACACGAACTGGGGGGAACGGCGGCTCTGGCACAGATGGTGCTTGCAGCCTACGCCGCAGGTACGCTTGTCGGATTGCTGACGTTCGGCGAACTTGGAGCCCGGTACTCACCGCGTACGCTTGTGATCTGTTCACTTATTCTCTTCGCATTGGTATCGGTACTGGCAGCATTCGCGCCCACGCTTCAGTGGCTCGTCGCCTTGCGATTTGCTCAAGGTGCGTTTGGGTCCGGTCCTGCGGTGTTCGCGCCGGGCTTCATTCAGGGCCTAAACAATGGCGATAAAGCCGCCGCCATGTTTGGACGCCTTGGTTCCATCGAATCTCTCACGCCAGCGCTTGCCCCGATAGCCGGTGCCTTTCTCCTCCATGTGGGTGGGTGGAGAACGTCATTCCTCCTTCTGGCGAGTTTTGCCGTCTTCTGCGCGGTCACCACCAGCATCTACCGGCAATCGCTTCCTGACCGGACGCACGCGATGGAAGAGCATCGAAGTTATCTCTCCATCCTGCGCAATGGCCATTTCCTTCGCCATGCTCTGAGCCAAGCCTTTTCCCTGGCGGCAATCCTCATCTTCGTCTTCGGCGCGCCGGCGGTGATGACGGAGGTGCTGGGTGGAACCATCCAGGATTTCATTCTGCTGCAGATCTGCGGCATTGCCAACTTCATCCTCGCGTCCAACCTGTCGAGCATGCTCGCCAGCAAGTTCGGGACCGAACGCATGATCCTCATCGGCACGGCATCGCTCTTTGCTGGCTTCCTGCTGATCCTCGCCTATGTTGGTGCTGGCGGAAGCAGTCTTGCGGTCCTCGTGCCACTCTGGATCTTCTCAAACGGCGCCTTCGGTGTGCGAGGCCCGATCGGCTTCCATCAGGCCATCATTGCCTCCCGGGGTGACCACTCTCGTGGTGCTGCGCTGGTGGTGGCGGCGATCCTCGGATTTACGGCTGCAGGTACCGCCGCGGTTGCTCCCTTTCTTGAAAAGGGCTGGTGGCCCCTTGCAGCGACGAGCTGCTTTGCGGCTCTGCTCGCGCTGTTCTGCCTGACATTGAATGCCAAGTCGCGAGATACGGCTGTGACCTCTTTCGGCTCTCCCTTCGGCTCATGATCGAGCACCTGGACCAAGCAGGTCCCACAGGTTCCCATAGAGGTCCCTGAACACCGCCACGGTGCCATAGGCCTCGGCTTTTGGCTCACGCACGAATTCCACGCCACGCTCGTTGAAGGCGTGGTAGTCGCGCCAGAAGTCGTCCGTCCTTAGAAACAGGAAGACGCGTCCACCGGCCTGATCACCCACGTACTGCACCTGCTTGTCCGTTGCTGCCCGTGCAAGGACAATTGAGGCGCCGCCTGTCCCGCGAGGGGCAACAACGACCCAGCGTTTGTCCTGCTGCGGTTGATACGTGTCCTCAATAAGTTCGAAACCAAGGCAGTCTACGTAGAAGGCGATGGCTTCATCATAGTCACGGACGACCAAGGTGATATGGGCAAGGTGTTGCGTCATGGCGACCCCGGGGACTCGAACGATGGTACAGGGAGGGTTGGCGATCCTAACGATGACACGGGAGGCTAGGTCCTTCCGGGCGGGGGCAATAGGCCATAGACCATCGAAACCCTCTTCAGCAGATCTCCGCTGCGGATCTCTTCCTGGCGGACTTTTGGCAACTGACCGTCGGCGCTCAAATGCGCAAGTCCATGCACCAGCGCCCATGCACCAAGTGCGGCGTCCTCGGGCGCATCTGTGTCCCGGGCGGCGGCTGCCTGTAAGAGGACGGCAAACGCATCATCAGCCGACGATTTCAGGTCATCGTACTGAGTTCGATCCAGGCCACTTGCAAACATAAGCCGGAACAGTTCGGGGTTCGACAGGGCGAAAGTCAGGTACGCCTGGCCCATTGCTAGCAGAACATTGCCGGCTCCATCGGCTGCGTCGTTCAAAGCTTGGCGCAAAGACTGAAACCCGCGCGCTGCGACCGCGGCCAACAAGGCTTCGCGTGTGGCGAAGTGACGGTAGGGCGCGGTATGGGATACGCCGACGATGCGGGCTGCTTCCCGGAGACTGACAGCAGACGCCCCTTCCCGCTCGACCAGGCCAGTTGCCGCCTTGATCAGCGCATCCGGCAGATCGCCATGGTGGAATGACGACGGCCGCTTTCC
>DASYHX010000497.1:0-6340 GCA_035998065.1 Pseudorhizobium sp. | reverse complement strand
CTGAGCAGCTTCCGGGGAATTCTCCCGCGAAAAGATGGAAAAATAGTGGCTGCTGTCTCGTTCGCGTACCATCTAAGCGATCACGTCGCCGACATCTTGATCGTTCATAACCCGGATGAAATGGGGCATCTTGACGAGGTGAGAATTCACTGACCCCGATGCATGGCTTCGCGAGCTTTGGAATTTGCGTCATGACAAATCGCCGTAAAGTCACCTACCCACCAAGCAATACATTGAAGTTTGTTGCAAAGGACCTGTGGATTGTTGATGGGCCATTGATCCACTTTGGAGCGCTGAAAATGCCGTTTCCGACACGGATGACCATCGTTCGAATCGCTGAAGAAGACCTGTTCATCCATTCGCCAACGCCTCTTACCTTTCCCTTGAGAAGGGAGATCGAGCAAATTGGCCAGCCACGTTGGATCATCGCGCCGAACCGCATCCATTACTGGTGGGTTCCCGACTGGAGAGAGTCATATCCGGACGCTGAAGTCTATCTAGCGCCGCGCGTTCGTGAACAGGCGGCAGACCGTATCACCTTCGACGGTCTTCCGCTGGATCGCTCCTCCGGCTATCCTTGGGACGCCGACCTGGCGACCCTGCCGATCAGCGGAAGTTATATGACCGAGGTCGAGTTCTTCCATTACCGCACTCGAACCCTTATTCTCACTGATCTAATTGAAAACTTCGAACTCCGGAAGCTGGACTCTTTCGTCGTTCGGTGGCTCACATGGTTGGCGAAAGTGCAGGACCCGGACGGACAAATGCCGCGCGATATGCGGCTAACCTTCTTACGTCAACGATCCCATTTGCGTGCCTCGGTGGAGGCAATGATCGAATGGAATCCGGAACGAGTGATCGTCGCCCACGGACGATGGTATGATAGAGCAGGCGCGGACGAACTGCGCCGTGCCTTCCGCTGGCTTCTCAACTAAACGGGCCGATCCACCTAGGCGCGAGCATAGCGACACTGAACAAACTACACCTGCCAGCCGCGCGGAACCGAAGTGTCACCGCCTGGTATGACCTGCGGATACTGAACACGCTTCGGATGCTCCGGCTCGCTTGCCAGGGGGCCGAACGCGACGGGCAAACAGAAGCAACGCGGCAGCTGCCGACCCCTTTGAGGGCCGTAAGTCGTCGCTAGGGCCGGCGGGACCGCCCCGTTGCGGGAGCAGATGCGGTGAAGACAGGGCTCCTCGACGGCCAGCCGACATAGCTTCCGCGGCGGGAGACGCCGCGGAAGCTTGTCGCATTGCAGTTAACCGGGGTCTGCCTCACGTTCTGTGGAGATCGACCAATTGGATGGGCATCATCCGCGCTCTGAGAAGCTCTGCACCCGCTCGGCCATGGGCTCCCGCGGGTTTCTTCGCCTTGATGAGACTCGAACCAACGACCCGCTGGGGGTAGTAACTGCGATCGAGGTTTAGCTGCTGGGCAAATCGTCTGGCCATTCCTGCGCGCCGTGAAGGATGCGAAGAATACGAATCGTTGTGCCCGTTACGGCATAGGCAGCAACATACGGGGTGCGGCCGATGACCAGTTCGCGCGTCCCAGCGACTCTGCCAATACGACCACTTGCAGGAAAATCGACCAGGTGTCGAACGGCGGTGGCTATCCTCTCGTCAACCACGACAGCGGCTGAAGGATTGTCTGCCTCAATATAGGTGAAGATTGCATCGCGATCCGATAGTGCGAATGCAGACCAAGTAAGCTTCACGATCTCTCTGAGTCCGCTTTCTGTCGGGCTGCCGCACGACGTTCCGCAAAATGCGTCTCAACTTCCTCATCTGGGACATCCGGTCGCGTGTCACTCAAAGCCTGCAGCACTTTGCTTCGAAACCAGGCGTCGTGCCCCTCACTGCCAGTGAAGAGTTCAAGTGGCAGAGCGCCTTCATTGGCGGTGCGAGTGAGTAGAATACGAACCGCGTCTGATACCGTCAGACCCATGCTTTCGAGCACGGCAGACGCGCGATCCCGAACTTCAGCGTCGATACGAGTTTGGACAAGTGCATTGGCGACCATGGCTTATCTCCGACTTCATGGAGAAGGTAATGCAAATGAACGACAAATGCCATAGCCGATTAAGGCGCGTCTTCCTTCCTCTATAGCCTCATCCTTCGAGAGCCGTTTTTGCAGTTGAGGGAATATGGACCAACGACCCTGCCTTGTTAGTCCGGAGTCGGCCCATTGCGGTCATATGACCTGGCATTTTGGTCGTCGAACTCCCGGGACGTAAGAGTCTTCGGGAGACTTCTGATAAAACAGGCCGCTGACGTTAGAAGTGGATGTCAGGCTTCATCAGCATCAGCCATAGTATCGCGATCACTGCGAAGAACGCCGGGAACCCGCAGGCAAACCAGACGCGATAGAGATGGTACCAGTGCTCCGGCAGAGGCTCGCCACGGGAGGCAGCCAGGCGAGCCATGTCCCGCAATCGGATTTGTATCCAGACGACTGGCAACCAGAAAACACCGGTGACGATATAGAGGATGAGCGACAGCATGATCCACCCTTCCGTCAGCGGCCAGCCTGCCGCCTGGGCCAGAAGATACCCGGTGATTGGCTGAACGATTACAGTCGTCGCTGTAAACACCGTGTCGGCGACAACAACGGTGCCAGACACATGAGCGATCAGGGACGGATTATTGGTTAGGCGTGCCATGACCATGAAAAAGGCAATACCGGCCCCGGTACCGAGTAGCACTGTCGCTCCCAGAACGTGAATTAGGCGCAGCCATTCTTCAAACGCCATCACCGTTCGTCCAGTGTGGCGAGTGCAAGAAGGCAGAGGGGCAGGAAAGGCAGGACTTTCACGAGAGGGCCCAACGGATCAAGCCAGAGGTCCGGTTGTAAAAGCGTGCCTCCAAGCAGGTACGACAACGCCACGGCAAGCATCCCGATCAGCGCCGTTCTGGCGAAGGGCCGGACAAGAACGAGCAGTCCCAATGCGATGTCCACCGCGCATGTTGTAAGTGTCAGGGCTACAGCCATCGACGGCGTCATGAAAGGCAGGAAGTGCGCCGCAGCGCGGGAGGCGTCTAGCAGCGGGATCAACCCCGAAAGCAACCAAAACACGGAAAGACTGACGATGATGATCGGCTTCAACAGGTACAATCGGGCAAACCAGATATCCTGGACACCGGATGGATAGGCCTGAAGCGCCTGCTGAGCAGTTTGAAGCGCTTGCCCTGCGGACGCGTTGGCATTGCCCTCTCGGCTGATGACCCCTTGCTCCATTACCGCCATTGCCGTCGATCGGAGAGGTGAGCGCCAACCGAGACGACCTGCGAGATCGGCAAGCAGCGTGCAGAAGCGCCCTAAGAGAGATGGAACTCGAAGGACCGTCGCAGAAGGGAGCCCAAGCCATTGGCGGTGCAATTTCACCAGTTGCGCCAGTGTCAATCGTTCCGGTGCTGCCAAATCGAGGTCGGTTCCGCGCGGGATATGGCCGTCCACCGCCTTGGCGACAGTTTGAGCGACGTCCTCAACCGCGACCGTTTGAACGAGGCTGTCGGCATGGACCAACGGAAGAAAGAAAGGCGTGCTGGATAGGGCCCTGATCAGAGCGCTGCCGCCATGGGCATTACGGCCGAGGACAAGCGCTGGTCTCAGGATGACATAATCTACACCGCTTGACTTCAAAGCATCATCAGCGCGGCGTTTGGTCGCCAGGAATGGCAGGTGACTAGGCCCGCTCATGGTCTGAGCGGATATTTGGACGATACGTTTGTTGCCAATCGAAGAAGCACTCTCGTAAAGCGCACGCATAGACCTCTCCTGCGTTGCCGCAAGGTCATCGGCTGGTCCGTCCTGGAGCGCACCGGCACAGTTGACGATGACGTCATGGTCCTCGACCAGTCCTTGCCACTCTGCGCTGCCTTTCATGGTGGCGAGATCGCGCTTGAGCCACTTCGCTGCGGGCCATTTGAGCGCTGCGCGATCTGGATTTCTCGCAAGCCCCGTAACCTCATGTCCGTTCGACATCAGGCGCATGAGGATTGAGGAGCCGATGAAGCCGTTCGCACCCAAAAGGAGAATTTTCATCGTGGCGCTCAACTCTGTTCCCGTACCCGCTGGATATAGACCAAAGCCACCTCGGCACGGCAAGCGGAGAATGTCGCAAGGTCGACGGTTCGGCGTCAGGTTGCCCGGAGGACCTAAGTAATGATGTGGCAGTTCCGACCGCTGACACCTCTGCGCTGGTGACCAGTCTTTGCGGATGACTGTTGTCGGCGCGTCGAAATCCGTTACAAACTCGTACGATGGCAACGAACGACACAACAACCACTTCTGCCCGTCCCATCATTCTGTTCGACGCCGAATGCGTGTTGTGCTCGGCTAATGCTCGTTTCGTTCTGGAACGGGATCATGACGCGATTTTCCGACTGGCATCTATGCAGGGCGACGTCGGTCAGGCTCTCTATCGAAAGCACGGGATGGACCCGAACGATCCAACAAGCATGCTTGTTGTGGAGGGCGATCGCATGCGTCGCGACAGCGATGCTGTCCTCAGCATCTATGAGCGGCTTGGGTTTCCCTGGTCGCTCGTCCGGATATTCCGCATCGTGCCCTCCTCGCTGCGTGATCCTGTCTACCGCATGGTGGCGAGAAACCGCTATCGCATCTTCGGTCGACGCGACAGTTGCTGGATAGCTCCAGAGCATTACAGAGATCGCATCCTTTGACCGAAACGACCCATCAAGCCGATGTCGACGCAGGGCGGACGTGTCCCCGGATGAGGGTCATGATCCTGGGTGGATACGGTGTGTTCGGTGGACGGCTCATCGAACTTCTAAGTGATGTCAGTGAACTCGAGCTTGTCGTCTGCGGACGCAGCCTGGAGAGGGCACGGGAGTTTTGCGCTCGCTATCGAGGTGCAGCGCGGGTTGAGCCTCTAGCCCTCGACCGCTCGAAGCTCTTGGAGGCACTTCGGGACAAAAGGGCAGACCTAGTCGTAGACGCCTCAGGGCCGTTTCAGGACTACGGTGCCGAACCCTATCACGTGATCGAAGCCTGCATTGCTGCAGGCGTCGACTATCTCGACTTCGCCGACGGTGCCGACTTCGTCTTTGGGGTATCCCAGTTTGATGAGCGCGCCAGGGCGGCGGGCGTGGTGGTTCTGTCCGGCGTCAGCAGTTTCCCCGTTCTGACCGCCGCCGTCCTTCGCCGAATGGCCGCGACCATGGAAATTCACGAGGTGGAGGGCGGCATCGCTCCCTCTCCATACGCGGGAATCGGGCTTAACGTCATGCGTGCGGTGGTGGGATATGCGGGCGGGCCGGTGACGCTGATGCGCGAGGGGAAAATGTTCAGCGCACGCGGCCTCACCGAAAGCCGTCGCTTCACGGTGGCCGTGCCCGGTCACCTACCCCTGCAAAACCTCCGCTTCTCATTGGTTGACGTGCCTGACCTCCAGGTCCTTCCGCCCGAGCATCCGTCTATGACGGACATCTGGATGGGAGCCGGACCGGTACCGGAAGGGTTGCATCGTGTGCTCAACGTGTTGGCCAAGACCCGCGCCCGGTTCGGGTTGCCGGCCTTCACCCCCTTTTCCCGCCTGTTCTACGCCGTGCTCAACCGGATGCGGTTCGGCGAACATCGCGGCGGCATGTTCGTTTCCGCTCGGGGACGCTCTGCTGGCCGTGACGTCGTACGCAGTTGGCATCTCCTGGCCGAGGGGGACGATGGACCGCTTATTCCTTCAATGGCAATTGAAGCGTTGATCCGGAAGATGGTCCGTGGCGAGCGGCCTGCAGTCGGAGCCCGACCAGCGGTCCATGCGTTGGAGCTAGAAGATTACGAGGCGCTGTTCGAACGCCGCACAATAGTGTCCGGGTTCCGGGATGACAGTGATGCTGGTTCGGCCTATCGCGTGCTTCTCGGATCGGATTTCGACGCACTGCCGAACGCCCTCCAAGAACTCCACGATGCGCAAGGGACCCGTCGCTGGACAGGTTCGGCAAGCGTCCAACGCGGGGCAGGGCTCGCGGCTGGCCTCCTATGCGCTGCGTTCGGGTTTCCCAAGTCGGCTTGCGAGGTTCCGGCGGCAGTAACCTTCACCAAAAAGCCAGGAGGCGAGCTTTGGACCCGTACGATAGCTGGCAGGATGTTCAAGTCGTTCCAGTCGATCGGGAAAGGTCGTGATCAGTATCTTCTGGTCGAGCGGTTCGGCATTGTCAGAGTTTCGGTCGCTCTTGTCCGAAACCGGTCCCGTCTCCTGTTCGTTCCCCGGCGTTGGTCTATCTTGAAGGTCCCCATGCCGAAGTGCCTGGTGCCAACCGGAGAGAGCTTTGAAACCGAGGTTGACGGTCGCTTTGCCTTCGACATTACGATTCGC
>DASYHX010000493.1:0-8699 GCA_035998065.1 Pseudorhizobium sp. | reverse complement strand
ACGCAGGTGATCCGCAACCTGGTCAAGCAAACCGGAATGCCGCGCAAGACAATCGTTGAAGCAGTGGGCGATCCTGCCCGCGCTCACAATGGTCGCATGTCGTACGAGATGGTCACTCGAGGCGGGAACATTCGTCTCAAGTACCTCGATCCGAGTGAGACTGAGGCGGGCGTTGTTGCCAAACCATTCGGCAAGCGCACGCTATTTCCCGGAGCCTTCCTCAAGGGTGGCGCCTTCCCGGGGCGGAAGAACGTGGCGGACTTCAAGGGGCACGCGTTCTACCGCCTCAACAAGTCTGGCTCCAAGATTACGTATGCCCGCTCCGGTGTGTTCATCCCCAAGGAGATGACACGTGGCGCGACCAAGGCGGCGTTCCTGCAAACAGCAGCACCGATCCTTAGGGAGCGAGTAGAGGCTGCGATAGTCAAGCTGCTGCCGTAGCATCGTCTACCTGGACGGTGTGGCGAGTAGCCAACACCCCCCCGGTTTAGGGACCGTACCCCGGCTTTGGCTTGATGCGGGGCGGCGCGACTGCCGGATTTCTCCAGTCAGACACGATTTTTAGAGCCTAAACAGCGCTCTAAAAAGGAGCCTAAAGAGCCCTAAAATGCAGGTGATGAGCAAGGGTGACTTTGCCCGCCACATTGGTGTGACGCCGGGCAGGCTGTCGCAGTACTTCACGGCAGGTATTCTCGATGCCGCCGCGCTGGAAGGCGAAGGGCGCTCGGCAAGGATCCGGGTGCCCGTCGCTGTCGAGCAGATCAAGGTCCGGCGCCACGTGGGTCAGTCCCTTGGCAACGGCCTGAGCACACGGCTCGACCTCGATGGCGAGGCAGCGCCGCCGGCGCAGCCAACTGCATCCTCGCCGGCTGCTCAGCAGCTCCGGTCCGATGATGTGGCCTCGCAAATCCAGCTGGAGCGGCTGGAAAGCGAGCGGCGGAAGAACCGTCTAGCCGCGGTCGACGAGCTTGCGAGCCAGAAGCGGCTCGTGCCGGCGGATCAGGTCCGGTCAGAGATGACCAAGCTGGCTCGCCAGGTGGATGAAGAAAACGGAGCGATGATCGCAGACTTCGCGAGTGCAATCGCCTCGGAGTTCTCGGTCCCGCAACGCGACGTGCTGCACCTGCTGCGCAGAGTTCGCAATGAACGAAAGGCGGTTGCCGCTGATCGCCTTCGGGCCAATGCCCAGGAGGTATCCGAAACAGTCGAGGTGGTGATGAGCGAGACCTCGGCATGAGTGAGATGACGATCACCGTTGCCAACGCCGAGTGGATCGGCGCGACGGTACTTGCCGAGGTGATGAGCCCGGCACCGCCCGTGGACTACCTCGCCTGGGCGGAGCAGAACATTGTGTTCTCCGAGCGCGAGAGCAGCCTTCCCGGCCCCTACAATCGGGACCTGTTCTACTACTTCGACGAGATCTTGCGGGCGCTCTCGCCTGACGATCCGTGTCGAACGGTCTCGCTGCAGAAGTCGGCGCAGATCGGCGGCACAGTGTTGGCGAACATCTTCTGCGGCGGCTCCATTGATATGGACCCCACGGACTTCCTCTACGTCCACCCAACCGATTCCAATGCCCAGCGTTGGAGCAAGATGAAACTAGCGCCGATGCTGAAAGGCACCACGGCGCTCGCCAAGCTCTTTCCGATGCGGTCCCGCGACGGGCTGGATAGTGTGCTCTACAAGGAGCGCATCGACGGCAAGGGCGCGATCCAGATCTCGGGAGCCAACTCGCCGGCTTCGTTGTCGCAGGTGTCGATGAAGCGCCAGGTGCAGGATGACCTGGCGAAATGGGAGATGAATTCTGCCGGTGATCCGGAGACGCAGGCCGACAGTCGGTCGCGAGCGTATGAGTTCGCGAAGGTCTTCAAGATCTCGACGCCATTGGTCGAGCCGGGGTGCCGGATCACCAAAAACTTCGAGGCCGGAAGCCAGGAAAAACTCTACCTACCGTGCCCGCACTGCGGGCACATGCAGACGCTCGAGTGGGAGAACATCCTAGAGAGCATCGACGAGGATCATCCGGAGACAGCACACTTCACCTGTACTGGTCCGGAGTGCGGTGGTGTCATCGAAGATTATCACCGCCCTCAGATGCTGCGGGAAGCCAAGCGCCTCGAGATTGCGGGGGAGCAGGTCTGGCGCCCCGCCAACGAGGCCGCCAAGCGGGTGCACCGATCCTTCCATCTCTGGTCGGCCTACTCGTTGCTCCAGAGCTTTGAGCGGATCGCGCGCGAGTGGATCAATGCCAAAGGGGATCCTGCCTCCGAGCAGACATTCTTCAATGACACCGTAGGCCGGGCTTACCGGACGCTGGGTGAGGCGCCATCCTGGGAGGTGCTTAGGGACCGCGGCGCTCAATCGGATTTTGCCCGTGGGGAGATCCCTGCTGGGTGCTCGGTAGTTACAGTAGGCGTCGATTGCCAGAACGACCGCGTGGAGTGGCAGGTCGTTGCGTGGGGGCGCGAGAAGCGCCGCGCAATTGTGGAGTACGGCGTTTTCCCGGGCCACATCTCGGAAGCCAAGTGTCAGAAAGCGCTCGATGGATTGCTTCAGCAACGTTGGCGAAATGCTTATGGCCGGCCGATCGGGATCGACTTGCTAGGGATCGACGGCAATGCCTGGACAGAGGATGTCTGGGAGTGGGCCAAGCGACACCCTGCCTCGAAGGTGGTGATGTTGCGCGGTGTTGGAGCTGAGACAGCGCCGTTGCTGGCTCTGGTGAAGCGAGAGCGGAACAAGCAGGGAAAGCTGACCCGCTACTCAAAGCGGTTCTACAACTTCGCAACTTCGGTTCTGAAGATGGCGCTGTACCGCAATCTGGCCAAGGATGACCCGCTGCAACGGGGGTACGTCGCCTTGCCGCGTGGGCTCGAGGATGAGTTCTACAAGCAGCTGACCGCTGAAAGCCGAAAGCCAAAACGCACCAAGACGGGCTTCATAGCGTACGTCTGGGCAAAACCTGCTGACCAGGCGAATGAAGGTCTCGACACTCACCTGCAGGCTGAGGCGGCGGCCATCAAGTTCGGGGTCCGCTCGATGCCTGACGCAACCTGGGACAGCTATGAGGCCGATCGGGATCGGGCGCCAGAAGCGGCTCAAGGGGACCTCGAAGACCTATTGAGCGCCGTCCCCAGGACCGAAGTAGCCTCAAGCGCGACAACGGTCGCGAGCGAGACGCGGAATACACCGCAGGCGTCTACGGGGAAGCGGCCCACGAGTTCCTTTGAGGAAAAGCTAAAGGCTTGGAAGAAACGCAAATGACCGCAGTAACTAAGCCGAGGGTTCGGGTAGCGGCCGGGACGACCGCGTTCCCCGCCTCGGCGCCCGTTCCTGTAGCAGGCGCGTATCTTCGTGACACGCGCTCGGCGGTTCTGACGACGCGAATGGCGCCGCTGACCGAAAGCCGAGACAATATTCGGCGGGCATGGCGCCGCGTGGCAGGGTTGGCGCAGGACTTGATCCTGAACTCAGGCCGCCTGAGCGGTGTGGTGCAGCAGATCATCTCTGACACCGTGGGTTCGGAGCTCCAGTTAAATCCCAAGCCAGACCTGAACGTGCTGGCTACGCTGGGCTATGATGCCTCCGAAGCTCGCGCGCTCATCGATCTGATCAAGCGCGAGTGGAAGTACTGGAGCTGGAACCCGCGCGAATGCGATGTGCGCGGGAAGCTGATCGTCCCGCAGATGCTGGACATCGGCCTCCGCCAGTACCTCGCCTACGGTGAAACCACCGGGATCAATGTGTGGTGGCCCGTCAGCACTCGCCGGCGGCAAAATGTCCGCACTGGCACTAAGGTGCTGATGCTGCCGCCATCACGACTGGTGCAGGAGACGAACGAAGCCATCGGACTTTACCAGGGCGTGTTCCACGACGAATGGGGTCGGCCGGTGCAGTATCGCTTCGCGGACCGTCGTGACGGCGTGCCGATGTCCAGGGACGTGGCTGCGCGAAACGGCTTTGGCCTTAGCAAGGTAATTCACATCTTCGAGCCGAATGAAGCCGACGATGTCCGTGGAATCTCCCCGCTAGCCGGCGCCTTCCGCAAGCACGTTCAACACGAGATGCTGGAAGACGCCACGCTGCAGATGGCGGTGCTGCAGACAGCCATGGGAATCGCACTTTCAAGTGCGGCCCCTTCGTCTGAGGCTTTCGAGGCTCTCGAGGCACTCAAAGAGGTGGCCGGCACAGAGGGCGGCAAGGATGTCGCAGAAAGCCTAGCGGCGTTGCTGGCCGCTCAGATACAGCGGGCACAAGAGGGGGAAATCAGCTTTGGGACGGATCCTCGGATCAGCCACCTGGCTCCCGGCGAAAAGCTCGACATTCTGGGTGTTAAAACGCCAGGACCGCAATATGAGCCCTTCAATGCATCGCTCAGCCGTGACATGGCCCGCGCTCTGGGGGTCACCTATGAAAGCCTGACGCTCGACAACCGTGGTGCCACATATTCAAGTTCGCGGGTTGGGATCTCGTCGATCTGGCCCGTTGTCACCCGGCGTCGGGAGCGGATCAGCGGCGTCCAGGCGCAGCAGATCTATGACAACTGGCTCGATGAGGCTGTCTTCAGCGGGACTGTTCCCATCAAGGGCGGCTATGAGGCTTTCAATGCCAATCGCGACCGCCTGTGCTGGGCGCAGTGGCGCGGTCCGGCGAAGCCTTCTGCAGACGACAAGAAAAGCGCCGACGCCGCTGCCAAGCGGGTTGAGACCTATACGTCGACTGTTGAGATCGAGGCGGCGGAACTCGGGCAGGACGGTCAAGAGCTTCGGGAGCAACATCTCGAGGAGCACGAATGGTACGTGAGCCGGGGCATGCGCTCACCCTATGAGCGGGCCGGCACATCCACTCCGTCGCGCGAAAAGTCTGAGGACGAAGACGAGAAAGCAGGGGGTGCCGCAGAATGAGCTCGCTCGTCCGCATCGGTTCCGTCTCGGTCGATATCAACGATCCCTGCGCGGTCCTGACTGAGCTGCGAAAGGCTGAGTTGACCGTCGCCACTGGCGGAGCCGTGTCGATGACGCGCTTCGGCGAAGACGAGGTCCGCTTCACCGACGCCAGTTCGGCCAAGCTGGCAGGACTGATCGCAAAGTATGAAGGGCTGTGTGACCGTAAGTGCGGTCGCCGACGCCGCTACGCTGCCAGGGTTCGCTGGTCCATCTAAAAGCAAACATCAAAGGCGGGTTCAATGAGTTACCTGGCGCATATCGCGGACCGGGTGGTCAATCGGCCGCTCCTCATCCTGCCCGAAAAGGCAGCAGTCATCGTGTCCGTCCTGTCGGGGAGAATTGGTCTCGACGCACCCGAAGCAAGCCGGTTTGAGGGCAGCTGGTCGGACCCGGCGACGGAAGGGCGCAATTCGCGCCCGTTCAAGTCGACGCAGGACGGCGTTGCGGTTTTGACGGTCACCGGCTCCCTGGTGAATAGGGGGGCCTGGATCGGCGCAAACTCCGGCCTCACCTCTTACGAGGGTATCCGGCATCAGCTGAAGGCAATCGGCGAAGCTGACGACGTCCATGCGGCGATCCTTGATCTCCATACACCAGGTGGTGAGGCGGTCGGTGCGTTCGAGACTGCGGAAGCGGTCCGCGAGCTGGCAGCGAAAAAACCGGTCATCGCTGTCGTCAATGGCATGGCTGCCTCAGCGGGCTATGCCCTTGCCTCGGGAGCGACCGAGATCGTCACCACCGAAACGGGGATGGCCGGCTCTATCGGCGTTGTACTCCTGCATGCGGACTTCTCGAAGTACCTAGAGACAGAGGGCATCAAGCCGACACTGATCTTTGCCGGCGCTCACAAGGTCGATGGCAATCCTTACGAGCCTTTGACTGAGCAAGTCCGCTCTGACCTGCAGGACGAGGTCAACGCCTTCTACGAATCGTTCCTGCGCACGGTCTCTGCTGGGCGCGGGCAACGACTTACCGTGGATGCAGCTCGCTCCACTGAGGCGCGGACCCTCATTGGTCCGGCCGCCGTGGACGCAGGTTTGGCTGACCGGGTCGGCAGCTTCGACAGCATCCTTGCAGAACTATCATCACGTGCCCGCAGCGGGCGCGGATCAACCGTCCAGAAAAGGAGTATTTCCATGGACAGCAGCACCGGCACTCCCGCTGCCGAGACCAGCGTCATTTCTCAGGCGCAACACGAAACAGCTGTCAGCACGGCGCGACGGGAAGGCGAGGCCGCAGGTGCGCAGGCCGCTACCGGCCGCTTGGCAACCGTTCTGGGTGCTGAGGGTATCAAGGGCGACGGGCGGCGCATGGGCGCCGCTCTCGATCTCGCGGTGAAGTCCGCATCCATGTCGGCGGACGATGTTGTCGCCTTTGTCACCGGCAATGTCGCCGCGACCCCTGATGTGAAGCAGACAGACACCTCCGCCGCCGAGCACGAGGACAAGCGCATGGCTGGCAGCAGCCTTGCCCAGCCTAGCACCGACAAGACGCAGAAGTCGGGTCTCGCAGCGCGCATCGATCGGCACGCGAACCGGACCTAGGTCCATAGCGGCCCCGCAACTTAACCAGAGGAACCAAAACAGATGACTATGCCTGTCATGAAGTTCCGTCGCGGGGCCAAGCCCTCCGACGTGATTAAGTGGGAGATCGACACCGAGTTCTCCCGCGACACTTTCACCCTTCTAGCCGGCACTGGCTCGGACCGGGCGATTGCCGTCGGCACGCCGCTCGGGATGATCGCGAATGATGCAGCAGTTGACGTGATCGCGTCGGCGTCGCCGGGGAATACCGGCAATGGGGTGCTCACGCTCGCCGAGCCCGCATTCACCTCGGCTGTGCGGCCTGGCCGCTACGTCGCCACTCTCGACGACACGGCTGCTGACGGTGGCAAGTTCAACGTCGAAGGCCCCGATGGCAAGATCGTCGGCGTTGCCAGTGTCGGTGTCGCATTTGGCAAGCAGGTCAAGTTCACCATTGCCGATGGGGCCACCGATTTTGCCAAGGGCGACCAGTTCTTCATCGATGTGGCTATTCCGCCTGCGGACGATGCCGGCAAGGTGGTCGCCTGGGATCCTACCGCCACCAATGGCAGTGAAGTCCTGATGGCTATCGCCATAAACAGCGTGACGGCAGCAGATGGTGTCGACGCGGAGAACGCAGTTCTGGCAGTGAGCTCCCATGCGATCGCCTATGAAGGCGGAATTGTGTGGCCTGATGCCGTGACTGCCGAACAAAAGACCAAGGGACTTCGTGATCTGGCCGAACGCTGGATCAAGGTAAAGTCCTAACCGCTCACAACCTTCAATAACGTCGCACGGTGGCCCTGCTGGCTTTGGCCAGCGGGGTGCTGCGCTTTGGCTGGGAAAGGCCTGCTTCGATGCCCGAATTTCTTCTCCCGTATACCGATGTGGAGCTGACCCAGGAGGTCAACCGCATCCCCAACCGCTTTGGCCTGCTCAACGCCATCAACCTGGCGCCGAGTGAAGGCAAAGCCTCCAAATACGTCCGGATCGATATCAAGAACGGCGTTGTCTATGTCCTGTCTGCTGAGGAGCGCGGAGCGCCTGGTCAGATTGGTCCCGATGGCGACGAGGGCGGCGTCATCCTTCAGATCCCGCACTTCCCGCACCTGGAGAAGATCGGTGTCGGCGACGTCGACGGCGTGCTGCAAGTAATCAATGGCGTTGTAACCGCCGCGTCGATCGATGCTGAGCTCGAACGCAAGCTCGTCAACATCCGAGGCCATCACAGTATCACGCGCGAGTTTATTCGCCTGGGGATGCTCAAAGGCGAGATCAAGGACGGTCGCGGCCGCACTCTCTACGACCTCTTTGATGTTTTTGACATCACCAAGAAGGTGGTCGATTTCGGGCTCGACGACGCAAACACCAATGTCATGGACAAGGTGGAAGAGGTCATCGACCACATGCATGAGAACGTGCTTGGTGAGACAGTTACCGGCTACGAGGCTGTAGTCTCACCGAGCTTTTTCAGCAAGTTTGTGTCCCACACCAAGGTGGAGAAGTTCTGGGTCCAGGCGCAGAACGCTGCCCTGCACACGACGATTGAACGTCAGCGCCTTGCGGGTAACTGGGGCCGCGTCTTCGAGTTCGGCGAGCTTCGGCTCCGTGAGTATAAGGGTTCCCTGCCGATCAAGTCGGCGAACGGCGAGATCTCCAACGTCAAGAATATCGCCGATGACAGGGGCCATGCCTTCCCGACCGGAACGCAGAACATGTTCCGGACCTATGATGGCCCCGTCTATCACATGTCGCGCATCAATCAGGCTCCGAACGTCGATGGCGAGGGTGAGCCGATCTTCATCTCGACAGAAGAGCTCAAGCATGGGGAGGGCTACGAGCTGAAGTCGCAGTCCAACATGCTCGCCATTTGCCGCCAGCCGGAGTGTCTAGTCGAGCTCACGGCCTAGCCGAGAGGGCACTCCATGCTACCCGCGCGCTTTCACGAAATCCGCGACCGCGCAATGGCCGCGGTCGATAACGTCTTTGGCGAGCCGGTTCGGCTTTCACCAATGGTTGAGGGTCGACGCGATCCGGACCGACCTCAGGTGGAGGTGGAAGCGGTGCTTCGTGTCGGCGGCGGTCAGGAGACGAACGCTAACGGTGGTTATGGCCAAAGCTGGCGGACGCAGATCGCGGCGGGCAGGGCGGAGCTTCACATCAATCGTGCTGCCTATACTGGTCCTCGGATCATATCCGGCGACAAGGTCCGCGCGATCGCACGCCGTGG
>DASYHX010000288.1:0-8451 GCA_035998065.1 Pseudorhizobium sp. | reverse complement strand
CTCGGCAACAACCGGCGCGTGGGAATCGTGCAGTTCATAAAGGGTGCTTGGTCCACCGGAGAGCAACCGGCTCTCGCGGTTTTCGGAGACCGGGTGGTCTGGCACACCATGGGTGAGGGTTTTACGTGGGAAACGCAGGACCTTAAACGCGATATCGCAGCAGCGGAGCGCGCGTGGCAGAAAGCGCTTGAACTGATGCAGGATGAGACCATCGGCCTGATCATTCTGGACGAAATGAACATCGCTCTGCGTTACGACTACCTCGATCTTGAGTTAGTCATCACTGCTCTGCAGGCACGACGCCCTGAGCTGCATGTCGTCATTACCGGGCGCAATGCCAAACCAGCTCTTTTAGCCGCGGCGGACCTGGTGACCGAGATGGCGTTGGTGAAGCATCATTTCCAGTCTGGCGTGAAGGCTCAGGCAGGCATCGAGTTCTGACTGATGGCGGCTCGCGCACTGATGTTCCAGGGGACGGGCTCGGATGTTGGTAAGTCGCTCGTTGTTGCCGCGCTCGCTCGCGCCTTCACTGTGCGTGGCCTCAGTGTCCTGCCATTCAAGCCGCAGAATATGTCGAATAACGCGGCAGTGACTGCGGACGGTGGCGAAATCGGGCGGGCTCAGGCATTGCAGGCGAGGGCCGCGAAGGTGGCGCTCAGCGTGCACATGAACCCAGTTCTGCTCAAGCCACAAAGCGACATCGGCGCACAGGTCGTCGTGCAGGGACGTGTATTGTGCAAGGCCAAGGCGGCGGATTATCAGGATCTGAAACCGACCTTGATGCCTCGGGTGTTGGAGAGCTTCTTGCACCTGAAATCAAGGGCCGAGCTAGTTCTGATTGAGGGCGCAGGCAGTGCCTCGGAGATCAATCTGCGACAGCACGACATTGCTAACATGGGCTTTGCGCGTGCTGCCGATGTGCCTGTCATTATGGTCGGTGATATCGACCGAGGAGGTGTCATCGCCAGCCTTGCGGGCACGAAGTTGGTCCTCGATCCTGCCGATTCTGCCATGATCCGCGGCTTTATCGTCAATCGGTTCCGCGGGGACCCCTTGCTGTTCTCAGAGGGCATGCGGCAGGTGGCGGCATTAACCGGTTGGCAGGCGATCGGGCTGCTGCCGTTCTTCAAGGATGCCGCCCGCCTCCCGGCCGAGGACGCGCTGGGGCTTGGGCAGCCGCGGGAACGAAAAACTGGCGCAAAGGTGCGCATTGCCGTGCCGGTCATGCCGCACATTTCAAACTTCGACGATCTCGACCCGCTGGAGGCGGAGCCTGATGTCGACATGATCCGGGTGCGACCGGGTGAAGTGCTGCCCGCAGATTGCGATCTCGTTCTTCTCGTGGGCTCGAAGGCGACGATGGCAGATCTCAGGATCCTGAAGGAGAGCGGCCTTGCCGTCGACATTCTTGTACACGCCCGTCGCGGTGGGCATGTCCTTGGTCTTTGCGGTGGATATCAGATGCTGGGCCGGAGGATAAGCGATCCGCATGGCCTTGAAGGTGAACCTGGCTCGATGGACGGTCTGGGCCTTCTTGACGTCCAGACGGAACTGGACGGGCAAAAGCGACTGCAGGTGGTAGAAGGTCGAAGCTTCGATGGCAAACTGTTCCGCGGTTACGAGATGCATGTCGGACGCACCAACGGGCCCGATTGTTCTAGGCCCTTCGCGAGCATCAGCGGAGAACACGAGGGGGCGATCTCCAAGAGCGGACGCGTGATGGGGACATATGTCCATGGCCTTTTTTCCGACGATAGACAGCGCACAGCCTGGCTGGGTAGGCTTGGAGGAACTACGTCGGGATTAAATTATGATGCGGAAATAGATGCCGTGCTCGACCGTCTTGCAGGCCATGTCGAGCAACACCTTGATCTGGATGCTCTCCTTAAACTAGCGCGATAAGAAGCGCAGCAAGACCGAGGAGCGCGATCAGGAGTGCGTCGGCGACGCGTGCCAGCTTGAGCGCCCTGCGGATGTCGGAAGCCGACAGATCGGTCTTCCCGCCTTCTCCCATGAAAGGCGCCTGGATCATCTTCCCGCCATAGCTGCGCGGCCCGGCAAGCGCGATATTAAGCGCGCCCGCCATCGCGGCTTCGGGCCAACCCGCGTTGGGTGAACGATGATATCTTGCATCACGCCGGACGGCGGCAATCGCGCTTCTGGGCGAGGCGACCGGCAACAGGCATGCTGCGAGCACAAACAATACGGCGCTGAGACGAGAGGCGGGCAAGTTGACGAGATCGTCTAGACGTGCCGCGGCCCATCCAAAAGCTTCGTGCCGCGGCGAGCGGTGACCGATCATGCTGTCAGCTGTATTCGCTGCCTTATACGCGGCGCCGCCGGCCAGTCCACCAACCGCCGTCCAGACAGCTGGCGCCACAATGCCGTCGGAGAAGTTCTCGGCAAGGCTCTCGATCGCGGCGCGGCAAACCGCTGATTCATCCAACTGCTCCGGATCACGGCCGACGATCATGGAGACAGCTCTCCGACCGGCATCCAGGCCCTCGTGTTCCAGTGCATCTGCCACAGCCTCGACATGAGCCTCGAGGCTTTTTTGCGCGGGCAGGGTGGCGGCAAGCAGGACCAGCACGACAAGGCCGAGCCCGTGCTTCAGAAGCGCCGCCTCTATCAGGAAAGAGGTCGTGATGGTGGTGCTCAAAAGGGCCGTCAAGCAGAGCAAGCCCCATGCTCTGCGCGTGGAGAAGTCCGAATGCTCCGTGTTCCATCGTGCGTCGAGGCAGGCGATCAATCGCCCCATCCAGGTGACGGGATGCCCGATTGCGCGGTATAGCCAATCCGGGTAGCCGAACAGGCGCTCAGTTAGCAGGGCAAGGAAAGCGAGAAGAACATACATGCGTTCAGGTGCATCTGAGACGGAGGAAGAGATTCAGCACGGCGGTAACCTGGCACGGGCACGAGCAGCTTTCCCACTTGCGCCCGAGCCATGGATCGATTTGTCCACCGGCATCAACCCGCATTCCTATCCATTTTCCGCCTTGCCAGCCAAGGCTTTCTCACGCCTGCCTGACGTCGAACTGGGTGAGCGGTTGAAGCTCGTCGCGGCAAACGCCTACGAAGCGCCTTCGCCAGCGCATATTGTGGCTGCTCCGGGCACTCAGTTGCTGCTGCCGCTCATCGCTCGCCTCGGCAAAGGCAGGAAAGCGGCCGTACTTTCTCCAACCTATGCCGAACACGCGCGGGCGGCGAGGCTCGCGGGTCTTGAGGTCACGGAAACGGAGGAATTTGCCGAATTGGCGGAGTCGGACCTGGCAGTCGTTGTTAATCCCAATAACCCGACGGGGCGTCTTGTGAGTCGCGCCGAACTACTCGAGGTTGCATCGCGCCTCGGTGATAAAGGCGGCCTACTTGTTGTCGATGAAGCTTTCGGTGACGTGGGCGAGGGGGGAAGCCTAGCCAATGCCGTGAACCGCGGCGGGCTCCTGGTGCTGCGCTCCTTCGGCAAGTTCTTCGGGATGGCAGGCATCAGGCTCGGCTTAGCCATCGCTTCACCCGACATTGTTAAGAAACTCGAGGAGCAACTAGGCCCCTGGTCGGTGTCAGGACCGGCGCTTCACATCGCGATTGAGGCCCTGGTGGATGAAGACTGGAAATCCTCTATGCGGCAGAGACTGGCAGAAGAGGCACGGCGGCTCGATGGTCAGTTGGCTTCTGCTGGAATGATGGTTGCAGGGGGGACTTCCCTCTTTCGCTTCCTCCGGCATGAGAAGGCAAGGCTGATCTACGAAACGCTGGGGCGTCAAGGCATCCTGATCCGCAAATTCGACGAAAGGCCCCGTGACCTGCGTATTGGGCTGCCTGCGGATCACGAGTGGGGCCGTCTGGTGAAGGCTCTTGAGGAACTTAAGGTCTAGCCAGATCCCCGAAGCGATTGCGCCAGCTGTGTTGTGCTCCTTCAAACGGAAGACTAACGGCCTCGAAGACGCCGCGCGCGATCGCTCTTGCGGTTACAATGGCTGCGAGGTGGAAGATCTCCGTAAGATGCGTTGGTGACGAGAGAGGCTTCGTGCCGGTGGCTGCGGCGAACATGGTGTCTCCGTCTGAAGGAAGATGCGCGGGGAGTAGCGCGCGCCCTAGCCCGTCATGTGCCATCAGCGAAAGCCGGTGAGTGTCCACTTTGGAGAGTTCCGCGTCCGTGACGACGACGCCAATGGTGGTTGCGACGAGATTAGTTCCCTTCACCCGCAGCCGGGTATCAAATTCGATGGGCAGGCCAAGGCCGCCAAACTCCTGGGCTTGCTCAAATGGCGCCGCCCAGAAGTGAGGCCCATCCGCGATGGTTGCCGACCCCATGGCGTTTACTGCCACGAGTGCTGCAACGACATGCCCGTCCGTCGTGCAAGCACTTGCGGATCCTATTCCTCCCTTGAGAGTCGCTGTTGTCGCTCCAGTTCCTGCTCCCACGGAGCCTAGGGCAAATCGGCCTGGCTCGGCAGACTTGAAGGCTGCATATCCTAGATCGCGGTAAGGAGAATGGAGATCCCACAACTTATCACCGCCGTTGAGCAGATCGAATATGATCGCCTGCGGCACAATCGGCACCCGAGCCGCGCCCACTTCCAGTCCGCGCCTGATCTGGCGCAGGCCCGCTTGAACCCCGCCTGCCGCATCCAAACCGAAGGCCGAGCCGCCGGACAGTACGAAGGCGTCCACTTTCTGGACGGTCATTGCAGGGTCAAGAAGAGCTGTGTCGCGGCCGCCAGGCGCTCCTCCCAGTACGGTGCCCGACGCGACCGCGGGCTTATCGAAAATAATTGCGGTAACACCGGAGCCGAGGTCAAGGTCGGTGGCATGGCCAACGGCCACGCCACCGACATCCGTCAACAGGTTAAGCCGCGTCGACATCCTTTAGATGACGTCGAACTTGACGCCCTGCGCAAGCGGCAGCGTACGGCCGTAGTTCATCGTGTTCGTCGCACGGCGCATGTAGATCCTCCAGGCGTCAGAGCCCGATTCCCGACCGCCTCCCGTTTCCTTCTCGCCCCCGAAGGCGCCCCCAATTTCGGCACCCGAGGGCCCGATGTTGACGTTTGCGATGCCGCAGTCCGAGCCTCGGTCAGACACAAAGATTTCGGCTTCGCGCATGTCATTGGTGAAGATCGAGGAAGACAGGCCCTGCGGCACGTCGTTGTGGAGCCGCAGCGCCTCGTTGAAGTCGCTGTACTTGATCACGTAGAGGATCGGAGCAAAGGTCTCTTCCTTCACGGGACCCGTTTGCTCCGGCATCTCCACGATCGCCGGTCGCACGTAGTAAGCTTCGTCAGCGCCTTGTTGCTCCACCCGTTCGCCACCGGTGACCTTCCCGCCCGCTGTCTTGGCGGCTTCAAGAGAGGCCTGCATCTTGTCGAATGCAGCCTTGTCGATCAACGGACCGACCAGATTGCCGTTCTCAAGCGGGTTGCCGACAGTCACCGACTGGTAGGCCTTTGCGAGACGCGGGACCAGCGTGTCATAGACGCTTTCGTGGACGAAGAGGCGGCGCAGTGTCGTGCAGCGCTGGCCGGCAGTTCCCATGGCCGCGAAGGCAACGCCGCGCAGGGTCAGGTCGAGATCCGCTGACGGGGTAACGATGGCTGCGTTGTTGCCGCCGAGTTCCAACAAGGAGCGTGCGAAACGCTGTGCCAAGCGTGGGCCGACGGCACGGCCCATGGCTGTAGATCCTGTTGCCGAAACCAGCGGCACCTTTTCATGATCCACAAGAACCTCGCCTATATCCCGCCCACCGATCAGCAGGGTGGAAAGGTTCTTAGGCGCCGGGTTGCCTTCCTCGATGTAGCGAGTTAGCGCCTTCTCGAAGATTGCCTGGGTCGCCAGCGCCGTAAGGGGCGTTTTCTCCGAAGGCTTCCAGACGGTGGAATTGCCGCAGACGAGCGCCAGCGCTGCATTCCATGACCAGACGGCGACCGGGAAGTTGAAGGCGGAGATGATGCCTATGACCCCCAGCGGATGCCAGGTCTCCATCATGCGGTGCTCGGCGCGCTCTGTGGCGATCGTCAGGCCATAGAGCTGGCGGGACAGGCCGACGGCGAAGTCGCAGATGTCGATCATTTCCTGGACTTCACCCAGCCCCTCAGAGGTGATCTTTCCGACCTCGATCGATACCAGCCGCCCCAGAGCCGTCTTTGCTTTGCGGAGCTCCTCGCCAAGCAGGCGAACCAGTTCGCCGCGCTTGGGCGCCGGTACAAGGCGCCATTCCAGAAAGGCGGCATGGGCCTCATCGATCGCCTTCGTGGCGGCGTCAACCGAATGCTCCGGAAGCCTCCCGATTACGGCGCCCGTGACGGGAGAACGAACCTCTAGCGTCCCGCCGGTATAGCTCTCCGCTTTTACGCCGAGCTCTGTCAGGATTTTCTTTGCCTCTGCGGCGAGGTCAAGATTGGCAAGCGTCATGTCGGTCCTTCCGGTGTCAGCTGTTCGTAATGTACAAATAGGCGGCCGCTCCGCAATCAGAAGCGCTCGCCGGCGAGATGGGCGACCTGCGCGCCAGCCTCGTAATAAACTTCCTTCAGTGGCCGCAGCGGCGGCAGCTTAGGGGCAGTGACGGGCAAGGGGAGATCCTCCTCGCCCAGCCGACCAAGGATATGCTCGGCAAGCACCTTCCCAAAGGTGGTACCGGGGGCGATGCCGCGCCCGTTATACCCGCAGAAACTGATGACGTTTGGCGCAAACTTGTGAAGACGCGGCAGCGCGTTGTCGGTCATGCCAATCTGGCCGTACCATTCCGCCTCGAACTCAACCGCGCCCAGTTGCGGGAAAATGCGCCGGAGAGAACGCCGCGCCCACGCCCGATGAATGGCCGTTCCTGTCCCTCTTAGGGCCCCCACGCTTCCGACGACAAGGCGGCCGGCGCGATCCATCCTGAACGAGGAAAGGATCTCCCTTGTATCCCAGCAGCCTTCTCGACCCGGGAGGATCGACTTCAAGTTTTCGCTACTGAGGGGCGCGGTGGCAAGGTTGAAATAGGGAAGCCGCACCTGCTCCTTGCGAAGGACCTCCCACGGGCCAGTGCTATAGGCGTCGGTGGCAACGATAACCCAGTCAGCCGAAACCTCGCCGCTCGACGTCTTGACCAAATGGCGGCCTGCGCGTTGCTCGTGAGACAGAACGGCACTTTTTGTATAGACACTTGCGCCTGCTTTCATAGCGGCATGCGCCAGGCCGCGGGCATAAGCGAGGGGCTGCAGGGTGCCGGCACGCATATCGAGAAGCGACCCAGCGTATGTCTCCGACCCCACA
Source organism: Pseudorhizobium sp. (assembly GCA_035998065.1). GTDB lineage: Bacteria > Pseudomonadota > Alphaproteobacteria > Rhizobiales > Rhizobiaceae > Neorhizobium. Next base: position 1,197 of record DASYHX010000288.1, on the reverse strand, counting down.
CGGCGCGCCGTTTCGGCTGCAGTGAGCATCTCGACCTGCGCCCCGCGCGTCTGCCACTGCCTTGCTCTTTCTTCAAGCTCGCGCAGGCCTGCGTCGCCCACCGCACAATGCAGCGTGCCATTTTTCTCCAACTCGCAGGCGATCGCGTGATTTTCAATGATGTCGCGAACCAAGGAAGGCCCCTTGCTCAGCAAGTCGAGGAGGCGCTCGCCATAGCGGGGGCCCAGTTCCTTCGGGAAGTCATCAGGCATGACCCACATGCCTGCATTGATTAGGCCGACATTTCGTCCCGCCCCGCCGAACCCTAACTCCTGTGCTTCAAGCAAGATCACGTCGGTGCCCGCCTGGGCAAGATGCAGGGCCGCCGAGAGGCCGGTATAGCCGCCGCCGACAACGACCACATCTGCAGAAATGGCCTCAGAGAGAGACGTCGTTTGTGGGGCTGGCGGAGCGGTTTTTTCCCACAAGCCGTGGGAGCGCGGGTCATTCAGCATTGTATTGTTCCGACGAGAATACGGCAACTTTATCGAGAGGGGGCATTCAGCGACATCGACAGATTCTCAACAGCGCATTCGGTGGCGGAATGCTGCAACGATTGAAGCTCATGAATGCGGGCGCGGCGAGGGCGCCAATCGGTGGACTTGCGATCGCCGTGCGCATCAGCCAATAGTTGGCGACACCAACGAACGCCCAGCCGCTCAGACAGGATAGCCCCATGAAGCCGATATTCGTGCAGCTTAGATGCACTCCAGGGAAAACATATGAGGTTGCTGACGCGATCTACCAAACGGAACTGGTGTCCGAGCTCTACTCCACCAGCGGGGACTGGGATCTCCTGCTTAAGATCTACCTCGAAGAGGGTGAGGAGATCGGGCGGTTTGTCAACGAAAAGATTGCCAGCATTCCGGGGATCGAGCGCTCGTTGACAACAATGACATTCACCGCCTTCTGATGCAGCGTCGCCCGTCGTGGCGTTACCTCGTGGCATCAGGTACGAGCGCTCTCGCCTGGCCGATTATTCACCAGGTCGCGGATTGCCAGGTGGACCTCATCCGCTGAGGCGAAGAGTTTCTCGTCAAGATCAATGACGTGAAACTTCACTGCAATAAACTTGAGACGATCTGCGTCCGGGACGACAATGCCGACCGGCTCACCGCGATATTCTATTACTTGCTTTCGCATGGATCTGCTCCCTCC
>DASYHX010000282.1:0-12698 GCA_035998065.1 Pseudorhizobium sp. | reverse complement strand
CCGCAGCTGCGGTGGCGCTAGTTGCCTCGGTTCTCGTCCTTTCCGGTGCGCTGGCTGCGGGCAATCGCGCCCGGACCCACGATGCGGTGATCTTGAAATCGCTGGGCGGCACGCGCAGCCTCCTGATCCGGGCCTTCAGCTACGAATATGTGATCCTCGGCGCGGCAACAGCCGTCTTCGCGCTTGCCGCCGGCGGGATATCCGCCTGGTATATCGTGAGCCGGATCATGAACCTGAAGTCAGTATTCCTTCCCGACGTGGCGGTAATCACGATCGTGGCGGCACTGGTCCTGACGGTCGGCATCGGCCTGATCGGCACCTGGCGGGTTCTGGGGCAGAAGGCTGCCCCAGTGCTGCGGGAGCTCTGACCGGGGAACGCGTGATCACATCCGCGTCAGAATAGCCGCCGGAAGGCGTACAGGGGTTGTCGAATCGTCGCATTTGCGGTGCTCGACACTTGTACGACGTGCAATATCACATCATATTTCATGCAGGCTTGCTGGAGCTCCGCAGCGGCGCCTGGGATTTTGGTCCCGACACCGTACCAATTACGGAGCTTAATGAGGATACAAATGGCTGACCTACGCAACTACCAGAACCGTATGGCGCAAGACCGCGCGCAGACGGGCGCGATGATCGATGAGGGCCTTCGCGCCTATATGCTCAAGGTTTACAACCTGATGGCAATGGGGCTGGCGATCACTGGCGTTGCTGCCTACGGCACATACGCTCTGGCGGTTTCCAATCCGGCCTTCGCGAACCTGTTGTTTGCATCTCCGCTTCGTTGGGTGATCATGCTCGCACCGCTCGGCATGGTCTTCTTCCTGAGCTTCCGTATCAATAAGATGAGCGTTTCTGCCGCGCAGACCACATTTTGGGTCTATGCCGCGCTGATGGGCCTCTCCCTGTCCTCGATCTTCATCGTGTTCACCGGGCAGAGCATCGTGCAGACGTTCTTTGTGACGGCCGCTTCCTTTGGTGCGCTGTCGCTTTACGGCTACACGACGAAGAAGGATCTTTCCGGCTTCGGCACGTTCCTGATCATGGGTCTTTTCGGCCTGATCATCGCGTCGATCGTCAACATCTTCCTGCAGTCGTCTGCGATGGGCTTCGCCATCTCCGTGATCGGCGTGCTGGTCTTTGCCGGCCTGACCGCTTACGACACGCAGAAGATCAAGGAAATGTACTGGGAAGGCGACGAAGCCTTGGTTGCGGGCCGCAAGGCGATCATGGGTGCACTCACCCTCTACCTCGACTTCATCAACCTGTTCATGTTCCTCCTGCAGTTCATGGGCAACCGCAACGAGTAACTGCAACGAAGATCAGTTGTTCGAGGGCGGGGCTTCGGCCCCGCCTTTTTTATTGCATGGCGTCGTAGCGCGGATTAGCTTCAGGCCAGATCAACTAGCTGGCCTCTCCCATGCGTTTTTCCCTTCGCGACGCCCGCGCCTCCGATCTTTCCGAGATCACTGACATTTACGCCGACAGCGTGCTCAACGGCACTGCGAGTTACGAGTTGTCGCCTCCAGACGAATTGGAAATGGCGCAACGCTTCACCGCGATCATCGCCAAGGGATACCCCTACATCGTGGCCGAGGACGCCGAGGGTACTCTGGTTGGCTACGCCTACGTATCCGCCTTCCGCACCAGGCCAGCTTACCGATGGCTGGTGGAGGACTCCATCTACCTGGCGCCCAGGGCGCGCGGGAAGGGGATCGGGAAGGCTCTACTGGCAGAACTTCTGCGCTGCGCCAACGAACTCGGGTTCCGTCAGATGGTCGCCGTTATCGGTGGTGCAAGCCCGGCTTCCATTGCGCTCCACCAGGCGCTTGGCTTCGAGATGTCCGGTACCCTCAAGGGCACTGGCTTCAAGCACGGGCGCTGGCTGGATACTGTGCTGATGCAGATCGCATTGGGAGATGGCACGGCCTCGGAGCCCGACGACCAGATCTATCCAGGCACCCTCTACGCCATCTAGTCGATCAGCTTAAGCGCCTTGTCGAAGACCTTGAGCACCTGCGGCAACTCATGTCCGCGCTTCAGGATCATGCCATGTGTATTGGACACCGAGTAGGCGCCCTGCTTGGCCGCAAGCTTTGGGATCTTCTCGATGCGGTAGAGCGGCATCTCGCCGGATCGCTTGAATACCGAGAAGACCGCGCGATCCTTCAGCTGGTCGATCGCGTAGTCCTTCCATTCCCCTTCGCCGACCATGCGCCCGTAGATCCGCAGGATCGCATCAAGCTCGCGCCGGTGGAACATTACCGGTGCGGGATCTCTGTTGTGTCGGTAATCCGTGAGGCTGACGACCACGCTGTCCTGGTTGCTCTTGCTCCCAGAAAAATCCGACTCATCGGTCATCACGGCTCCCTATGATGTCAATGAGATGACAGTTTGCCTCACGGTGCACAAAATGCAACCGTCAAGGGACGCTGCGGTGCTGAGAGAAGCGGTTTTATTCTCGCCTCAATTCGAACAAAAGACCGCCGAATTGGAGGGCGACAGTCTGGTTGTTGATTGGCCTCTTCTGGTGGCCATCATGATCCGGTCCGGTGCATTGACCCTTACCCCCAGCCCCCAATGCTCCGGGCCGGATCTACTCCCCCTTCGCTAGCGTTTGTGGCGCCCCGCCATGAGCACCGTTGCACCGAGAATGGCACCAGGTTCTCCCTCGGGGCCGGATGTTTGAAGCAGAACAGCGCATCCGTCTTTCTTGCCTTTTCCCATGAATTTGCCCGGGATCGTCAGGGTCATGGATTTGCCGTCCCAGATGCCGATCGACTGCACGTCGTAGACGCTGTGCCAATACTCCATCCGCTTTCCAGCGTTCTCACCTTTGTCGACCTCCACGTGCTGACGCTTCGTGAAGTAAGCCACAACTACTTCCGCGTCGCCCTTGCCAGCGCCGATCTTGATCTCGATCTCCTTGCCGCGCATGTGCGCCTGGACCGGGACGGTAAGGCCTTCGCCCGACCTTGCGAGGCTGGCAATCTTATTGTTGATCGCTGCAAGCTCGGTCCCTTTTACATGGTCGCGCCCGTTGATCACGGCCTGTGGCGTATAGACACCGCTTCGGCCTAGGGAATGCGCGTAGCCATACTGGCGATCGGTGTTTTCTTTGGAGCTGAGGGTATCGGTCCAGCCGAGATAGTTCCAGTAGTCGACGTGGTAGGACAGGGCGACGACGTCTCCCTGCTGGACAAGTTCCTTCAACGCGGTATCGGCCGGGGGGCAGGATGAGCATCCCTGAGACGTGAACAATTCCACCACGCCCTTTGGTGCGCTGCCTTCCTCGGCGAGAGCAGTTCCCGCAAGCGCCAGCGCTACAACAAAGAAAGCTCTCCGGATAATCAGGGGCATGAACGCGGACCTCTTCGATTGCAGCCTGTTAGCCACGCTTGAGCGCGAGGATCAAGGACTAACGCGGGGAGGGCCGAAAGTAACTGGACGGAGACCCAAAGAGGAAGTCACGATGGGGTGAGGACTCAAGTCGCCTCAGAAGTGACCGGGAAACCGATCCGTGATCTACAACATCAGCGGACTCAGGCCCTGCACGAGGTAGACGAGGCCGATCCCGGTGACGATCCAGCGCGTCCAGGCTCGGAAGTTGGCATCCGTAAGCCGTTGCAGGACGACATTGCCTGCACGTGTGCCAAGAATGGCGATCGGCGCCGCAAGCGCGATGGCTAGCCAGTCCGCCGCCGGCAGCAGGCTTGCTGCATTCCAGTAGAACACAACCTTCGTGGCATGCGAGACCAGCTGTGTGGCGGCCTTTGTAGCGATCACCGTTCGCCGGTCCATCATCGTGCGGATGAAGAAGATGTCGATCGTCGGGCCGGACACGCCGACACCAACGGTCAGCGCGCCGGCAATCAGCCCGCAGACTAGCGCATGAGAGGGGCGCGAGGCATCGAGGTGCAGCCGCTGCACCGGCAGCCATACCAGGACCGGCATCAGCCCGATGGCAATCGAGACCACGATGATGTTCGGCTTGTAGTTGAGGAAAAGCAGCGCCACTGCCGACAAGGCAAGCCCGAGGCAGAGGATGCGGAGAATGCGGTAGTCGACATACTCGCGGGAAAACCATGCCCGCGACCCGTTCGCCACCATCTGAATTACGCCGTGGACCGCGATAGCCGTCCCGACAGGCATCAGCAAAAGCAGTACCCAGAGCAGGATCAGGCCGCCGGCCATCCCGAACACGCCGGAAAGGAGCGACGTCAGGAACACGGTGCATGCCATGCCGAGGAGGATGGCGGCGCTCAAAGATCGGCTCCTGGTGGATGCACTTCAATAGTAGAAAAACACCCGCCGGCATGGCCGGCGGGTGTTCCGGTCAGGTCAAGCAGCCAGATCGCGAAGAACGGTCTGCAAGATGCCGCCATTGTTCATGTAGGTGACCTCGTCGAGCGTATCGATGCGGCAGAGGATGTTGATCTCCTTCACCGAGCCGTCGCCATAGGTGATCTTCGCCGTCTTCCATTCACGCGGCTTGATTGGCCCTTCGAGGCCTTCGATGGTCACGGTCTCGTCGCCCTTGAGGTCGAGGCTCGCCCAGGTGGCGCCTTCCTCAAGGACGAAGGGCACGACGCCCATCCCGACGAGGTTGGAGCGGTGGATGCGCTCGAAGGACTGCGCGATCACAGCCTTGACGCCAAGCAGGTTCGTGCCCTTGGCAGCCCAGTCACGCGAAGAACCGTTGCCGTATTCGACGCCGGCAAAGATCACGAGCGGAACGCCCTCCGCCTTGTACTTCATCGCAGCGTCGTAGATCGACATCTCTTCCTTGGACGGATAGTGGATCGTGTAGCCACCTTCCTTGCCGTTCGGACCGAGCATGAAATTGCGGATGCGGATGTTGGCAAATGTGCCGCGCATCATCACTTCGTGGTTGCCGCGGCGCGTGCCGTACTGGTTGAAGTCGGCGACGCCGACGCCATGATCCATCAGATATGCCCCGGCCGGCGAAGCCGCCTTGATCGAACCGGCCGGCGAGATGTGGTCGGTGGTGATCTTGTCGCCGAACAGCCCCAGCACGCGGGCGCCCTTGATGTCCTTGAGACCGGAGCCGCTCTTGCCCATCCCCACGAAATAAGGCGGGTTCTGAACATAGGTGGACTCGTCGTCCCATGTATAAGTCTGGCCCGGGGGAATCTGTACGGCCTGCCAGTTCTCGTCGCCCTTGAAGACGTCGGCATACTTCGTCTCGTAGAGCTCGCGCGTGACGTACTTCAGTATGAACTCCTGCACTTCCTGCGAGGTCGGCCAGATATCCTTCAGGTAGACAGGGTTACCGCTCTGGTCTTCGCCGATCGGCTCCGACGTCAGGTCCTTCTGCACTGAACCCGCAAGCGCATAGGCGACCACGAGCGGCGGGGAAGCCAAATAGTTCGCCTGAACGTCCGGCGAAATGCGGCCTTCGAAGTTGCGGTTGCCCGAAAGGACACCAGCGGCAATCAAGCCCTTGTCATTGATCGTCTTGGAGATCGGACCCGGAAGTGGTCCGGAGTTGCCGATGCAGGTGGTGCAGCCAAAGCCGACCAAGTTGAAGCCGAGCTTGTCGAGGTCTTCCTGCAGGCCAGACTTAGCCAGATATTCACCCACCACCTGGGATCCCGGTGCCAGCGAGGTCTTCACCCATGGCTTGGTCTTCAGTCCCTTGGCCACCGCGTTACGGGCCAGCAGGCCGGCTGCGATCAGCACGCTCGGGTTGGAGGTGTTGGTGCACGATGTGATCGCCGCGATTGCCACGTCGCCATGGCCGAGATCGAAATCCGTGCCCTCGACCCGGTAGCGGTTAGCAAGCTGACCTGGCTTCTTGTAGTCCGCGTCCATGGAGCCGGCGAAGCCGGATGCGATGTTTTCCAGCGAGATGCGGCCTTCCGGACGCTTCGGACCAGCCATGGACGGAACGACGTCGCCAAGATCGAGTTCAAGCGTATCGGTGAAGACAAGGTCTGACCCGTCGCCTTCGCGCCACATGCCTTGCGCTTTGGAATAGGCCTCGACCAGCGCAATACGGTCTTTCGTGCGGCCAGACATGTTGAGGTAGTTGATGGTTTCGCCATCAACCGGGAAGAAGCCGCAGGTGGCGCCGTATTCCGGGCCCATATTGCCGATCGTCGCACGGTCGGCGAGCGGCATGTTGTCCATGCCCGGACCGAAGAATTCCACAAACTTGGAGACCACACCCTTTTTGCGCAGCATCTGCACGACGGTGAGCACGAGGTCGGTCGCGGTCACGCCTTCGCGCAGCTTGCCGGTCAGCTTGAAGCCGATCACTTCCGGCAGGAGCATGGAGACGGGCTGACCGAGCATGGCCGCTTCCGCTTCGATGCCGCCGACGCCCCAGCCGAGAACGCCAAGGCCGTTGATCATCGTCGTGTGCGAATCGGTGCCGACGCAGGTGTCGGGGTAGGCGATCGTTTCGCCATCCTCATCCTTGGTCCAGACCGTCTGACCGAGGTATTCCAGATTGACCTGGTGACAGATGCCGGTGCCGGGCGGCACGACGCGGAAGTTCTTGAACGCCTGCTGGCCCCACTTCAGGAAGCGGTAGCGCTCGCCGTTACGCTCGTATTCGAGCTCGACGTTGCGTGCAAAGGCGGTTGGGGTGCCGAATTCGTCGACGATAACCGAATGGTCGATCACGAGATCGACTGGCACGAGCGGGTTGATCTTTTCCGGATCGCCGCCGAGCGACACCATGGCGTCACGCATGGCGGCAAGGTCGACCACAGCAGGAACGCCGGTGAAGTCCTGCATCAGGACGCGCGCCGGACGATAGGCAATTTCGCTTTCCACCGAGCCCCTGTTGTTCAGCCAGTCGGCAACCGTCAGGATCTGGTCCTTGGTAACAGAAACGCCGTCTTCGTGGCGCAGCAGGTTTTCGAGCAGAACCTTCATTGAGAAGGGGAGTTTCGAGACGCCGGGGAGACCGTTCGCTTCCGCCTTGGGCAGGCTGTAGTAGACATAGTCCTTACCGGCGACGGTGAGGACGGAGCGACAATTGAAGCTGTCGAGAGATTTGGTCACGGAAAACCCCGCTGATTATAGAGCCAACACGCGCGTGCGGACGCCTATGCACTACTGCACATCAGGATGCGGGTGCGACCATTTCCGCTGTCCGCACGAGAAGATTTTTGGTCTTCAGGTTCGGCGCAAGATGATAATCACGCCGGTCGCTGGCGTGGTTGCGAAGCATATAGATTGTTTCTAAGAAGGGTTCCAGACTGCTAAAGTGGCAATCGCGCAAATTTTTTCGGTCCGGTAATTAAAATCCTAACAAAGGCATCGCGATGCGGCTGAAGGCGCAAGGGTTGGCCGCAAGGCGTGGCGAAGACCTGCTTTTCTCCAAGATTTCCTTTGATCTCGGCGCGGGCGATGCACTGGTTCTGACGGGCCGCAACGGTTCGGGCAAGTCCACCTTGCTTCGCGCGGTCGCCGGCCTCCTGCATCTCGATGCCGGCCGCGTCACCTGGAGCGGCCCAGGAGAAACGTGCCGGCCGGCGGAAGCCTGCCATTATCTCGGCCACCGCAATGCCATGAAGGCGGAATTGACCGTGGCGGAAAATCTCTCCTTCTGGAAGACCTTCTTCGGTGACTTCGCGGGCGGCACTGGTGCCTCCGTTGCCGAGGCCGCCGACATGGTTGGACTCGGCGGCATCGCGCATCTTCCCTTCGGCTACCTGTCAGCCGGCCAGCAGCGACGGATGGCCTTCGCCAAACTGCTCGTCGCCTACAGGCCGATCTGGATTTTGGACGAGCCGACGGCCGCGCTCGATATCCGCGCCGAACAGACCTTCACCGACCTGATCAAGCGGCATCTCCGGTCCGGAGGGCTGCTTCTGGCGGCGACCCATCAACCGCTGGGACTGGATAATGCACAGGAACTGCAGATGACGGGCTTTTCGGATCTGCCGGAGAGCCTGCTGTCATGATGGCGCTTCTCCTTCGGGACCTGAAACTCTCCGTCCGCGCCGGTGGCGGAGCCCTGATCGGCGTCCTGTTCTTCATGACGGTTGTGGCGGTCATCCCCTTCGGGGTTGGTCCCGACCTCAACCTACTGTCGCGCATTGGCCCCGCAATCGTCTGGATCGGCGCACTTCTGTCCGCGCTTCTTGGCCTCGACCGCCTGTTCCAGACGGAGCGGGAAGACGGCTCTTTGGACCTGATCCTGATGCAGGAACACCCGTTGGTGCTGACGGTGCTGATCAAATGCCTGGCGCATTGGCTGGCCAATTGCCTACCGTTGGTTATTGCCTCCCCGCTGCTTGGGCTGTTCATGAACATGAGCGAGGTCGCCATCGGCGCGGTGGCTCTCACCCTGCTGGTTGGTTCGCCGGCGCTGACCTTCATCGGAGCAGTCGGCGCGGCCGTGGCCGTAGCCTTGCCGCGCGGTGGGCTGCTGGTTTCGATCCTCGTCCTGCCGCTCGCTATTCCGGTGTTGATCTTCGGCGTCAGCGCCTCCTATGCCGCCGTCGAGGACCCTGCCCCGTTTATGCCGCCTTTCTTGATATTGTCGGCCATCACGCTGTTTTTTGCCGTCATCGGTCCGTTGGGCGCGGCGCTGGCTTTGCGAAACGCCGGCGATTGACTAGAATCAAGCCTGCCGCAGCCGTGATCGCCTAGAAAGACGCCATGACCGAAAGCCTCGCCATCACCAAATTCAGCGATCTCGCCAATCCGACACGCTTCCTGGCGCTGGCCGGGCGGATCATCCCCTGGCTTGCCGGTGTCACCATCTGTCTGTTCGCCATCGGGCTGTATCTCAGCTTCACGACGGAGGGCGATTACCAGCAGGGTGCAACTGTGCGCATCATGTATGTGCATGTGCCGGCGGCCTGGCTGTCGATGATGTGTTACACGGTGATGGCGCTGTCTGCGATCGGCACTCTGGTCTGGCGCCATCCCCTGGCCGATGTCAGCCACAAGGCCGCCGCACCGCTCGGTGCCGCCTTCACGCTGATCGCGCTGGCAACGGGTTCGCTCTGGGGCAAGCCGATGTGGGGCACCTGGTGGGTCTGGGACGCACGCCTGACCTCCGTGTTCGTGTTGTTCCTGATGTATCTGGGGTTGATCGCGCTGAACCGGGCGATGGACGATCCGTCCAAGGCTGCCCGCGTCAGCGCCGTCCTCATTCTCGTCGGCTTCGTCAATATCCCGATCATCAAGTTTTCGGTGGAGTGGTGGAACACGCTGCACCAGCCGGCAAGTGTCATCCGGCTCGACGGCCCGACCATCGATCCGGAGTTCCTGGTCCCGCTGCTGGTGATGGCTGTCGCTTTCACCTTCCTGTTCTTCACCCTGCATCTGATGGCGATGCGCAACGAGATCTGGCGCCGGCGCGTCGGCGCCCAGCGCCGCCTCGCCGCCCGGATGGCCAGCAGGGAGGCGTGAGATGAGCCACGGATTCTATATTGCCCTTTCTTACGGGGTCTCTGCACTCATAGTAGCCATCGTCGCCGGCTGGGTCTGGTGGGACGGCAAGGCGCGCCAGAAGGAACTGGCGGAACTGGAGCGGGCAGGGGTTCGCCGCCGCTCCTCTGCTCCCGCGGGGGAAGCGCAATGACCACCGACAGCGAATCACCGGCCCATCGCCGCGGCCTGGGCCGCTACGTGCTTGCCCTCCTGCCGTTGCTCGTCTTCGCCGGGTTTGCCTTCGTTGCTGGCAAGATGCTCTACGATCAGGACGTGAACGGCCGCGACATCTCTGCCATTCCTTCCGCGCTGATCGGGCAGAAGGCGCCGTCGCTCGCCTTGCCACAGCTTGAAGGCTCCAATACGCCACCGCTCACGGATGCTGCCATCGATGGCAAGCTGACGCTCGTCAACGTCTTCGCCTCCTGGTGCGTCCCCTGCCGGCAGGAGCATCCGATCCTGAAGGAGCTGGCCAAGGATGAGCGTCTTACGATCGTCGGCATCAACTACAAGGACCGCAACGACAACGCGCTGCGATTCCTGGGTGAACTCGGCAATCCCTATGATGCCATCGGCGTCGACCCGAACGGCAAGGCGGCGATCGACTGGGGCGTCTATGGCATCCCGGAGAGCTATCTCGTCGGCCCCGACGGCACCATCCTCTACAAGAAGGTCGGTCCCTTCGACGAGCGGACGCTGAGCCAGGAACTGCTGCCGGCGATCGAGAAGGCCGCCGCCGGGGCCTAAATTTGGTCAGCCTAGCGCACCCTGCCACTCACGAACCGTATCGAGCGGCCAGAGCAGCATCAGAACGTTGAGTGTCAGGTTATCGCGAATGATCCAGCCGGTCATGAGTTCGAACCCGATCGCGATCACCACCGTCAGCCAGATCGGCAGCCTTGCAGCGACGAGGAAGCCAAGCGCCATGAAGACGGTGTCAATGGCGGAGTTGAGGATGCTGTCGCCCGTATAGCCGAGCGCCATCGTCGTCGTGCGATAGCGGTCGATCACCATCGGCGTGTTTTCCAGTACCTCCCAAGCTGCCTCGATCAGGACGGCAAAGGACAGCCGTGCTGTCACCGGCGCGCGCCGGAACAGCAGCCAGGCGAGGCCGTAGAACAGGAAGCCGTGGATGATGTGGGACGGCGTGTACCAGTCCGACAGGTGCTGGGAATTGCCGCTGGAGTTCACCCCGCCTTCCCAGAGTTTCACATAGCCGCACTCGCAGATCGGGATGCGGCCCATCGCATAGAGCACGACGATCTGCAGCACGAACAGGGCGACTGCTGCAACAAGCCAGCGGCGCGAAGACGAGGAAGAACGAGCCGTTACAAAACTCACTTCTTGGCTTCCGCCGCCGCGTCAGGAATCGTGTGGCGCATGATCAGCGGCAGCTGGGAGAATGTGAAGGCGAGGGTGATCGGCATCGTGCCCCAGACCTTGAAGTTGACCCAGAAGTCATCGGAGAAGTTGCGCCAGACCACCTCGTTCAGCACGGCGAGGACGAGGAAGAAGACGCCCCAGCGGAAGGTTAGCTTCCTCCAGCCCATCTCATCGAGATTGAAGGCGGCGTTGAAGACGTAGCCGAGCAGCGACTTGCCGAAGAACAGGCCGCCGAGCAGAACCACGCCGAACAGCGTGTTCACGATCGTCGGCTTCATCTTGATGAAGGTTTCGTCCTGCAACCAGATCGACAGGGTGCCGAAGACCATGACCACCACCCCCGACACGAAGGGCATGACCGGCAGGTGCTTGAAGACGATCTTCGACACGATCAGCGAAATCACGGTCGCGACCATGAACAGCGCCGTGGCGATCAGGAGCGGCCCGCCGACGATGCTCAACGCCGGGAAGGTTTCCGCCAGCCATTCGCCGCGTATATTGCCGAAGAAGAAGACGAGAAGCGGCCCGATCTCGAGCGCGAACTTCAGCATCGGGTGATGCTTTTCTTCCGAGGTGGCCTTGGTATCGCTTTCGACCTGCATCGATCTCAACTTCTGCTGACTGGTTGTGGCGGCTGCAAACCGGGTTTCTGTGGCATCAATGCGTCAGCCCGGCAATGGCCTTGGCAAAATCATCTGCTTCGAACGGCTCCAGATCGTCGACGCCTTCACCGACACCGATGAAATAGACCGGCAGCTTGTGCTTTGCCGCGATGCCGACCAGGATGCCGCCGCGCGCCGTGCCGTCAAGCTTGGTCATGATCAGGCCGCTGACGCCTGCGACATTGCGGAAGATCTCCACCTGCTGCAGGGCATTCTGGCCGGTGGTGGCATCGAGCGTCTGCAGCACGGTGTGCGGCGCTTCCGGATCGAGCTTGCCCAGCACGCGGACGATCTTCTCCAGTTCCGCCATCAGCTCTGCCTTGTTTTGCAGGCGGCCCGCCGTATCGATGATCAACACGTCCGATTTCTTCGCCCGCGCCTGTTCGAACGCGTCATAAGCGAGACCGGCTGCGTCCGCACCAAGCTTCGTGCCGATGAATTCCGAACCGGTGCGATCGGCCCAGATCTTCAGCTGCTCGATGGCAGCAGCGCGGAATGTGTCGCCGGCCGCCAGCATGACCTTCAGCCCCGAACCTGAGAGCTTTGCGGCAAGCTTGCCGATCGTCGTCGTCTTGCCCGTGCCGTTGACGCCGACCACCAGGATGACGTGCGGCTTGTGATTGAGGTCGAGCTGCAGCGGCCTGGCGACCGGCGTCAGCACCTTGCTGATCTCGGCCGCCATGATCCGCGAGACGTCTTCGCCGGTCACATCCTTGCCGTAGCGTTCGGAGGACAAGGCCCCGGTAATACGCATGGCGGTTTCCACGCCGAGATCCGACTGGATCAGTAGGTCTTCGAGATCCTCCAGCGTCTGGTCGTCCAGCTTGCGCTTGGTGAAGAGCGCCGTGATCTGGCCCGTCAACTGCGACGAGGTGCGAGCAAGGCCGGCGCGCAGACGCTGATACCAGCTGAGCTGCGGCGCGGGCGCCTCCGGCTCCGCCACCATGTCGACGCGCGTGGCAAAACCCTTCGGCAGGACCGGTTTGCTGACAGGGGAAGCTCCCGTCCCGGCCTCGCTCTCCGCCTCGAGCAGCGACAGCGGCACAATGCCAATCTCGGCATTTTCCTCGGCGCCGGGAAGGATGGGAGGCAGGTCCTCCTCGACAGCCTCGGGCTCTGCCTCAACCTCGGACTCCATCTCGCGGTCGGACACCTCGGCAAAATCGTCGGCAGCCGGCCCGCCAGCGGTTTCCATCTCCACAGTTGCAACGGGATCGACCGGAGAAACCGGCA
>DASYHX010000254.1:0-13541 GCA_035998065.1 Pseudorhizobium sp. | reverse complement strand
GGACGAAACGGCAACGTTCAGGGCTGCGGCGATATCATGATATGCAGCTCCTTCGTACTTCCGCGAAGGATAGACGCCGAATACCTGCGCGAAATCTTCAATGTGAATTCGTTCGCCGCTTGCGCCGCGATCGAAGCGTTTAACGAGCAGGACTTTTCCATCCGACAGCGTCTCGAACTCTTTCGGTATGCCTTCAAACTCCGACTGCTCGACCAGTTCACGTTCCGGCACTTCCATCCCGATCGCTTCAGCTAACGCGAGATTGGCATATTCATTTTCCGACACGCCGGGAAACGAGGTCGATGGAAACTTTGCAATGTAGGCTCCCTGCTCGTCGCCGATCGGCAGTGTCAGTCCACCGCCCTTCCCCGTGCTCTTGATGACCGAAAGCTTCATCTGAACGCCGGCGAGCGAGAACCGGGCTTTCGGCTTGGTAGCGGGCAGATTGTCGAGATGGGAAATCGTCCTGTCGCTCGGCACGACGCGAACGGCGCCTGGCAGATCCGAACCCAGTGCGACGAGCAGATCGAAATCGTTTCCCGCGCGAACACTCCCCGCGTGGTGTCTTTCCATTGCCTCGCGCAGCTTGTCTTCCGGGAGCAGATTGGCGAAGAACGCCGGTAAAGCTTTGGCGACGGGTTTCGGGTCCTTCCGCAAGCCACCAGTGGTTGCGCGAAAAGACAGACTAAGCACTGGAAAGCCGCCGGTTGCGCGATAGCTGTCCTCGAAGCTGAAGGCGTTGAAGTAGCCAGGCGTCCGAACGATTTTACCGACCTTTACATCGTTTAGCAGCACGTCGAGCGACGAGATGGATCTCGGATCGGAAGCAACCTCAAACATTCTCACCCTCATCTGGGTGAGCAATGAATGCCGGGAGATCATCCAGATCGTCGTGCGGCCGCAGCAGGGCATCAACAGCCGGAACCATCGCTTGCGGGATGAGCATTAATTCGAGCCCGAGCGCGCGGGCGATGTTGATAAGGGTTGTCGTGCGCGCAGCACTTCTTCCAGTTTCTATCTCACGATAGCGGGGACGCGATATGCCGGCCATCTCGGCAAGCTGTTCCTGTGTCAGTTGTCGGGCTTTACGCGCAGCTTTCAGCAAATGCCCAATTTCCAGCAGGGCGTCTGATTCAGACCGTGCCATATCGCCTACTCAGCCATTCTCCTTGGTACGGGAGGAAATATCTCAACCTCATCGTACAGGTCAATACAAAAAAAGATACTTTTAAAGATCATTCAATCGCATATGATCTGTTTATCCGTCATTCGTGTTCTTTTGATGATGGCCACGCCACCGGCGTTGAGATGCGCTCACCATAGATGTTTTATTAAACGCACGACTCTAATTCCCCTCGCCCTCGGCACTGGTGCCAGAGAGAAATGGAATGAGCATGCCCAGAAACGATCTTTCATCACGTCATTTTCAGCGTAAAATTTCGGAATTTTGCGAGTTACGTATTGCACCAATATCCTCGAAGCGGGTGCTGGAGAATGTCCGCCCCTACCTGATCAGCCTGATCATCTACCGCAAGCGGCCGCCGATCCTTAACGGCAATCTCGACTGGACCGCGATCGGAGAGGCCTGCGGGATCGAAGACGATATGACCGTTGAACTTAGGAGGCAGTTGCGGCCGGCACTGGACGCGATCATCCGTTGGCTGAAGGCGCCTCCAGTCGCTGATGACGTTTCTCCAGCAAAGCCGTCTGCCCGGACAGGTAAGGCTGAAGCGGTCAAAAAGACAGCGGCGACTTCCTCGACCAGAAAACCGCAACGCGGTCCTGCGCCAAAGCCGATCAGTGCATTTCCGGATCCGCTATTTGAAGCGACCGATGATCCCGCAAGTTTTCAAGATGCGCTCATCTACCATATGCGCCGGTTTGGCGACAGCTACTGGCAGCTCTACCGCGCGGTGGTTCGCTTGACCGAGACCTTCGACGGCAAAACGCTTCTGTCTTGGATCCAGGGCGAACGTGTCCCGCGGTCGGTCGTCAGTTTCGACATCCTGCGCCGGATCGAAATGCGCTACCGACTGCCGGAAGGGTATTTCAAGAAGAAGCTGCCACACCAGTCGCGCTCCGTCTACGGTCACGATCTTGGCGATATCAGTCCGGCCGAGCGGCGGCGAATGTCTTTGCATCTGCCGGATGATTTCAGCAGCCTGCCATTCACGAAGCGAGAGGAGATCCTCGACTGGGTGCGCAGGGTTATCATCTCCGGTTCGACCGAATATCGCCGTTACCAGGCGGCGGCTAGCAAGCAGCGCTATGCGATCCGCTTTTCCGGCGTCACCTATGGCGGCGGTTCGCTTTCGCCACGCACCCTGGCATCTGCTGCCAATGCCAACCAGCATATGGCCGACGAGCTCGAGGATCCGGATCGGCTATCCGGTGTCGTCGATGCCCCTCCGCGTCTTTCGATGGAGATGGCCGATCTGATCCGGTTCAAGACCTCGACGCTGACGGCGATCGGATTGCAGCGCAACGGTGTATGGGGTGAAGAAACCGCTTCGCAGAAGGTCGAGCATCTCGGATTGATGTTCGGCGCGCTGGCCGCCTCACCGTCCGGCATCATCAAAGGTCGAGGCGTGCCACTCAGTCAGTTGAGCTTTGGTCTACTTGTCTTCCCCGGAGTCTGGGACTGGTATTTGCAATGGCGCGAGCAGCGACGTGGCTTCTACACGAAATGGGAAGAGGACATGCTGATGGTCGCGCAGGCGCTCACACGGGCAGAGGTGGGATGGATACGCCAGCATCCGGAGCTGTCGAAGAATGTCAGGCCAATCGAAGGCCTGATCGCACCGGAGGAGATCGAGTTCGCCAGGCGCGACTGGCATGGTGCCTGCGACGCGTTTCACCGGCATGCGGCCAACCGATCGAAAGAGATTCAGCGGGTGTCGCGTGTTCATCGCGATCCGTTCGAGCCGATCATGTGCGTTCTCGAGGCAGACAGCCCATTGGCCGAGTATCGTAAGATCACCGATGAGATCCTGAAACGTATGCCGGATGAGGACCGTTACCCGCGGTCGGCGGCAGAGGCCGTCCGCTCGTTCCTGTTGCTGCGCCTTGGTCTGCATCTCGGCCTTCGGCAGAAAAACCTGCGTCAGCTTCGCGTCTGCCCGCGCGGGCATTTCCCGACGTCGGAGCGCCGTCTCGAGGATAAGAAATGCGGGGAATTGCGCTGGAGCGATCGTGATGGCGGCTGGGAAGTGTTGATCCCGTCGGTTGCCTTCAAAAATGCCAGTTCATCGTTTTTTGGGCAAAAGCCGTTCCGCTTGATCCTGCCGGACCTGCTTGATCTCTACAAATACCTGGAGACCTATATCGACAAGCACCGCGGCGTGCTGCTCGGGAGCGCAAAGGATCCCGGCACCTTCTTCGTCAAGACGGTGAAAACGACCAGCCTCGACGCGGCCTATGACTCGACGAAATTCTATGAGGCTTGGAGAACGGTGATCCAGCGATACGGCATCTACAATCCCTATACTGGTCGTGGCGCCATTAAAGGTCTGCTGCCGCATGGACCACATAATCTGCGGGATATCCTCGCAACCCATATCCTAAAGCAGACCGGGTCCTACGAACAGGCAAGTTATGCCATCCAGGATACGCCTGATGTCGTGCAGCAGCACTACGGCCGCTTCTTGCCGCAAGACAAAGCGGCGCTTGCGGCCAAGATACTGAACCAGGTTTGGGAAGCGGCATAACGATCGATCCCGTCAGATGCAAAGATCGCAACTGACGGGTCGGCTTCGCCTTGAAGGGATCAGAACCCAGGACCATGTTCTTGCCGAAGCCCTGTGCAATGTATGCCGCAATTTGACCAGGAACTTAGGTTGGCATGAGACTGTAGTTCAGCCGACCATGAGCGAATGCCTCGCATCCTCTACGCCGCCCAGATATCCTTGCGATCCCACTCTGTTTGAGCTTGAGAAGCTCCGAGTTCGGCCATCGCTTTCGGGTGACGCCAGACAAATTTGACAACCTCTTTCTCGCAGTGGCTGGATGGGAGGCGCGCAATTACCTTGATCATGTGGATGATCACAGTAGGATACGGAGCCGCCGCTGGCGAAGTGCCTTCATCGGCCCGTCCATGAACTGAATCACCTCCTCGGTCGGCAACTCGATCCGAGGAATGCCGTTCTTGTCCGTGAGCTACCGAGGCATGTCGGTGGTATTCATGGCCAATGCAGAATGCCCGCAAGTCCGTCACAACAGGCGAGAGCGGTGTTGACGTCGTTCACCGCAGGCGACAGTGCGCGACTGGCAACTTCAACAAGCGACTACGGTCGGGCCGTGCATGCCTCTTCCGACGCTGGGGAGAGGTGGACGGCGATTGCCCGGAGCGGAAGCCCTCTTAGGCAGGTGCCGGCAATGCCAGAGCTTTGGTCTCGCGTGTTAGAGAAAGTATTATTTAACCTCAACTGAATATAATCAGGAGTTGCGGCAACTAGGTTTGAGACTCAATTCATAGCCAGAATGCGACAAGGGTAGCCAAGGCGACTGCGGAGAGGAAGTTTCTGGCGAGCTTTTCGTAACGCGTTGCGACGCGTCGGAAGTCTTTCAGTCGGCAGAAGGCGTTCTCGATGAGGTGGCGGCTCTTGTAGCGTTCGGCGTCGTATCGGATTGGCCTTATGCGATTTGAACGGCCAGGTATCACGGGGACGATTGCGGACTGGCGCAGTCGCTTTCGCAGACTGTTGGCGTCATATCCCTTATCCGCAAGGAGATATCGCGCACCCTTTAGACCAGCCAGCAGGTGTGGCGCGACCAGGCTGTCTGCCGCATTGCCACCGGTCAGCATGAACGCAAAAGGGCGTCCGATCACGTCGGTGAGGACGTGGACTTTGGTGGTTTGCCCGCCGCGCGAAGGTCCGATAGCCTGATTTTTCGCCCCCCTTTGCCGCCATGGGCCGAGCGGTGCGCCTTGACGTAGGTGCTGTCGATGGAGGTGCTTTTGGTGACCGCGCCAGACGTCGCGAGCGCCTCGACCAATTCAGTCCAGAACCGTTTGCGAGACCAACGGTTGAAGCGGTTGTAGACCGTGGTCGAAGGGCCATAGTCGCCCGGACAATCGCACCACCGGCAGCCGACCTTGAGAACGTGGATGATGCCGGAGATCACCCGACGATCATCAACCCGGCGAGCCCCGCCCTTGTTCCTCGGCAACAGGGGCTCAATGACCGCCCATTGCTCGTCCGACAGCCAAAACAAGCGACCCATTCAAGCCTCCAATCCATTGATTGGAAAGTTTGAATGTGATTTGCCGCGGCAAATCAACGTGTTCATTGGGTTTTGACCCTAGGGGAAGTCATAATGCTGGGCATAGGTCGGGGATCAGACAGAAACAATGTGCTGGAGGCTATCTCTCGGTCGCAGGCAGTCATAGAATTCGATCTTCTAGGGAATGTGCTCACTGCCAATGAAAACTTCTGCCGCGCCCTCGGCTACAACCTCAGCGAAATCGTCGGCCGACATCACAGCATGTTCTGTGAGAAGAACATCGCAACGTCGCCTGAATATCAGTCGTTCTGGAAGCGACTAGGTTCTGGAGAATTCGATGCTGGAACTTACAAGCGTATCGCTAAGGGCGGGCGTGAAATCTGGATCCAAGCTACGTACAACCCTGTCTTTCGGAACGGCAGACCGTATAGAATCATAAAGTTGGCCTCAGATATAACGGTGGCGAAGGAGCAGGCTTTTGAGGACGCGGGAAAGCTGGAAGCTATATCCCGCTCCCAGGCTGTGATCGAGTTCCGCCCGGACGGGACGATCATAACAGCCAACGAGAACTTCTGCACCGCAATGGGATACACCCTGCAGGAGATCGTCGGCCAGCACCACCGCATCTTCTGCCGGAAGGAACATGTCCAAGCTCCTGAATATCAGGCCTTCTGGCGCGGCCTTGCTGCTGGCGAGTTTTCAGCAGGCGAGTACGTGCGGGTGGCGAAAGACGGGCGCGAGATCTGGATCCAAGCCGCGTACAATCCAATTTTCGATACGTCGGGCCGGGTCACCAAGGTCGTCAAGTTCGCCACCGACGTCACCGAACGGATGGGTGCGATCATGGAAGTCAATGGTGGACTTGCCTCCCTATCGGGCGGAGACCTTACCGTCTGCCTGGAACGGCCCTTCGTTCCGTCCATGGAAGAGCTTAGGTTTAACTTCAACGACGCTGTCTTGAAGCTGAACCTGACGATGCGGCGCATATCCGAGAATGCGCGGGCAATTGCGGAAGGATCTGCAGAGATCAGCGGATCGACCGACAGTTTCTCCCGTCGGACTGAGCAGCAGGCAGCTTCGCTTGAAGAGACTGCTGCAGCACTTGAGGAGATCACAACGACGGTCGCCGATTCCAGCACTCGGGCTCAGGAAGCCGGAAAGCTCGTAGAGGGAACGAGAGACGATGCACAGGCATCCGGTATGGTAGTTGGCCGGGCAATCGGTGCGATGGGAGAGATTGAGAGTTCATCCAAGGAGATCTCGAGCATCCTCGGCGTCATCGACGATATCGCCTTCCAAACCAATCTGCTAGCTCTCAACGCCGGTGTGGAGGCGGCTCGTGCCGGCGAAGCCGGCAAAGGATTCGCCGTCGTTGCCCAAGAGGTACGCGAGCTTGCGCAACGGGCGGCCTCTGCCGCCAAGGATATCAAGCGTCTCATCTCGAAATCTAACGAGATCGTCAGGAACGGTGTGCAGTTGGTCGATCAGACAGGCACCTCCCTCGAGAAGATCGCAACGCAGGTCGGAGCGATGGACGGGAATGTCAAGGCTATCGTCGAAGCCGCCAAAGAGCAGTCGGCCGCCCTAACAGAGATCAACATGGCAGTCGGAGCGATGGATCAGGCAACCCAGCAGAATGCCGCCATGGCCGAAGAAACGACAGCTGCCTGCGCGGAGCTGGCCCGGCAGGCCACTCTATTGCAGGAGCAACTTGCTAGCTTCAAATGCGAACCCAGCGGTGTCGATATCCGATCGTCAAACCGTCGAATGCCAGGACGTGCAGCTTGAGCGGATCAGCGGCGTCGCCACCGCGGAGACACTTGTGGGCTCGGCCTTCGCTGAGCTTCTGAAGAAGCTCCAGCAGAGTGCCGATGGAGCAGATAGGCGATGTCATACAGTCTGCGTGGTGAGAGCAAGGCGTGGTACTAACGGCATGACTAGGTCATCAGCCACATACGCCACCGCTTTTCGCTGCGGATCCATGCCACTCCGTATGTTCTCTTCGAGTACCATCGAGCCTTCGGCAAGTTGAAGGGATGCTGCTCAAGCACGGTTTCGCATGCTTTGCGATCGTAATAGGCAAGGAAGCTGGGCCGTGTTCGGAAGACATGGAGGCGCTGGCCTCTCAAAACATCGCGGACAATCTTCCGGCTGTGGCCGGTTCGTCGGACGAGATGTCGAATCCGCGTTCCCTTCTTCGACAATTTCCCGCATCGCCTCGTTCGTCTCCTGGCGGCGCAGATATCCCTCGTACTGCAGTTTCTCAGCCTAGGTCAAAAGCTTGGGATCAACGACAATGCTACCGACCGCCTGCCTGATCTGGCGTAGCGTTGCAGGCGATGGTGGCAGCTTGCGGCGTCCGTGCGAAGACGCCGGAGGAAGTGCGTGATGCACTGCTAACGGCTGCCGGGATGATCCGCGACCTCTACATCCTACTGGACGTCGAGTTCAAGGTCTGCCGCGCGCCTCCAGGATGATGAGCGAATGTATGGTGACGACCTGATCTCGAAGTTGGTCCGGGCGGGTTTCCATGCCTGCAAGCAGCGGCTGGTACAGGGCCCTGTTCGACCCGGACCTGACTGTTGCTGGACACCTCTTTAGCTAGCCGCGCCGGCCGGCTCTAATGCGTTTCCTTCCAGGAAGGGACACTTACGGTGGCGAACGTTCTTTCTATCGCTTTCGCCTGGTAAGGGAGTATCAGCTAAACTGACGCATCTGGTCGGGCAGCATCTAACCAGCATCCGACAAGAGCCCGCCGCTGCATCCGGGGGCTCTTATGCCGCTGTAGCTCATTGCGAGAGCACCGGCATCGTCAGCAGAGACCCAAGTTCGATTGCTGTGCGGCGGCACCAGACGACGCCCCGATATAGAAAACTTTCAAAAGAGCATTTACGCGTTTGCAAAGCCTACCACTCATCATGTCTCTCCTGAAAGAGGAGACGTTGCCATGCAGGCTTTGCCGAGACTTCTTACAAGGACGCTTGATCGCGAGTGGAGACTACTGGATCCTGAACGGATCAAGATCGAAGCCCCACCCATAGAGACGCCGCAGGATGAGGCGCTTCGCCCGTTGAGGCGGCCAAAGATTGGCCGCGTAGATTAACTAAGGCAGAACTCCCTCTCGATGTCATTGAGGAAGACGCGCGTTTGTGGAAATACTTCAGTGCAGCGCCTGTTCGCTCGCGTGCTTGAGCGATCGCCGAGGTGCTCGTAGTAACGAGCTGTCCGCCGGATCTCCGCGACCAATTCCTGCTGCAGGACCAGACGCAGACGTATGTCGGTGTCGCCGGTAACGCTACTATCCACTGAGCTTTCTCCCATCGTTACAGTTCAACGCGCGGGCATTGGATACGGCAAGTGCTCCAGGTGCGCATTGATGTCGGTCAATCCCACATCACCTCGTGTTCTGTTTCGGGCTTACGGTCACGTTCTTCTAACCATATTTGACGGCTCCCTCATCCATTTTCGTTACCCGCACGTTAGGTCAACCCATTGGATGATCCATGGAGTGTGCTCATGACAGAGCTGGCAAGAACCTGGCGAAGCCGGGCCCGTTCGGCGGGATCGTTTCGGGAGATGTTGCGCCTGGCGGACGAGCTTGCCGTCGCACCCGGTGTCACGCTTGCATTGCGGAGCAGTGCGAGAAGCACAGCTGATGCCCTCAGTCACGTTGTCGAACTTGCGATCGCGCCGGCGGCCGAGTTGAAGAACCTGAGAAATCAGTTCCGGGACTTGGAAGCCGCCGTTCCGGCAGATCTTGCGGTCCGAGGCCATAATCATGGTGCCACTGTCGAAGGATGCCGGACTAGCACCTATGTGCAGTGTGCAGCGGTCTCTCATGCGGAAGAGTAGGCCGAAGGATCTTCACGGCTGATGCAAAGATTGCGGCCACCCGCAATGCCCACAGATGCGGTTGCCGCGATCTCTTTCGGGACTTCCGTTCCGTCAAATCATGCGGATAACCAGGACTATCGCGCGGATCTCATTCGCATCACTGTGATACCGAGGAAAGACGCGCCCTGTCCAGAGGTTGCTTCAACTTCCTCTCGCCTCCGGATCAGCGACTTCAAATTCAAGCTGAAACACTAGACCCGCCTGCCGATAATCGAAGGTGCAATGTGCACGCGCGATCGCAGGAAAGGCGCGCTGAATGAGCAGCGAGCCAAACCCGTTCTTGAGGGGTGGTTCGACTGGCGGGCCGCCGCTTTCGCGCCAGATCATATGAATTTTGTCCCCAACCGGCGTCCAGATAATGGATATAGTGCCATCGTCGGATCCGAGGCTACCGTACTTGGTCGCGTTTGTCGCCAGCTCGTGAATGACCAATGACAGCGAGAGGCCGACAGCGGCTGGAAGAGTGATATCATGTCCCTCCATGTGGACGCGGCCGGAGCCATTTCCCACGTGGGCACGAAGCGCATTGGTGACCACTTCACCGATGGAGGAAGCGCCGGAATTGCGTGCCAGCAGAAGATCATATGTCTGCGCGAGGCCCGCAAGCCGCTCTGAAAACGACTGGTATCGTTCCGGGTCGGTGCGATGGAAGGTCTGCCGTGCGATCGCCTGAACGAGCGCAAAGCCATTCTTAACCCGGTGGGCAAGTTCGCGCGAGAGAAGGTCGCGCTCCTCAGCGTCGAGCTGCTCGCGCCGGCGCCTGCTGTCAAGCTCGTCGAAGAGACCATCCAGTGTCGCGCCTACGGCTTCTATTTCGTCGCCTCCCGACATCCCAGTTCTTGACGCGCTGTCCCCGCGCCGCCAGCGCTCCATCGTACCCGAGATGCGCTTGATCGGCGTCAGGAAGAATCGGTTGCCGATCAGGATAGCCGCCAGAAAGGAGAAAAGCGCACCCCCGACAATTGCTAGACTATTGATAATCGTTGCCCTGTTGATGGGCGCGAAGGCTTCGTCTCTGGAGAAGCCGGCGCTGACATAGAGAGGATTGGTGGGGAGGGAGATGGGCCGATATGCCAGAATTCGTTCGGTACCATCTTGGCTTCGAACCTCCACCACGCCCGGCACGTGCGAATGAACCAAGGACTGATAGGTTTCGGGGATAACTGTACCCACGAAACGTTCTGGATAAGGAATTCGAGCGAGGATTGTCCCATTGCCATCCGCTACCGTGACGGCATTTCCCTCCAAGACCCCTCGCGCCGCTAATCGCGATTGCAGCCAGTCGAGCCGTATCCCTGTCACGACCACCGCCTTGACCGATCCGCTCTCCAAGATGGGCAGCGCCACCGGGAGCACCCGGACATCTGCGATCCTGCTGTTAGTATGGGTACCGACAACAAACTCCATCGTCTCAATCGCGCTCTTGAAGTAGTCGCGATCTGCAAAGTCAGTGACCGGGGCATCAGCGCTCCCACAAACCATCTTGCCTTGCGGATCGAGCACGAAGATGGTCCCGATGTTCTGTACACGGGAGGCCACCGAGCGCAACGCCTTGGAACAGCCAAGCTGGTCGAGAGCCTGGACTGACGGCATGGCGGTGGCGGCGATCAGCAGACTATGCGTTCCTTCCACGATACGCTGGAGCTCAGACGACGCTTGAATTGCCGCCTGGACCGCGCCTGCCCGCACTTCCTCATTGCGCTGGTACCTGGTAGCAACCTCGTTGAACGCGAGCATAGTGACGACCGGTGCAAGTGCCGCAATCGCCACAGCGACGAGCTTCAGCTTCATGTCTTCCCCCTGTCCTGAAATAGATTTAGCATGCGGTAAAGCAGGGTGAAAGGCGGGTCCGGCAGCCAGAATCCAACGGGATCAGTTGATGTAGGCCCGGTTCCAATTGACGCTTCGCCGCTGAAGGACATCGGCAGACCAACGCCCGCTTCCGGATCGACGGCATGCCCATGGAGGTGAGGCTCGGTGGAATTGCCGGGATTGCCCACCTTGCCCAGGAAGTCTCGCACCGAAACCTGCTGACCGGCGGCCACGACTATGCTGCTCTGCTGGAAGTGGGCAGCTCCACGCTGAACCCGCCGCAGCCAACAATAACATGATTGCCTCGCGCATTGTCGGGATCGAGGTTAGGCGGGATCTGATCCGGCAGATCATTGCGGCTCGCCAGGACCTGTCCGGTGCAAGGGCTGATGACGGCTGCATCATCGATCTCGTACTGATTCAGTTGCGCTGAAGCCAAGGGAACCAATGGCGACGATGTCGGCAGCGTCACGCTGCTCTGGATGATCCGCGTGATGGTTCAGCAACCTAATATTCCCGCCTTGCCCGACCAGAAAATACCCGCCCTTGAGCGGGAAGGCGAGTTCCACAGCGTGACGAGGAGGAGAACCGCGTAGATGCAGGACAACGAAGATCGCAGCATCGGCGACGATCAGGCGCCAAGCGGATTTGGATGGAGCGTCAAGCTGCAGGACCCGCCAGCAATACGCGAGTGGTATGCCAATGCAGAGCAGCAGCATTAAGAAGGACATGATTAGCAAGGCGGCGCCCTCCCCCACCAGATTTGTTGACGACTGATTCTCGTCTGAACCGGAAGCTAATCTCGATGAGCTTGAGCGCCTCATTTCAACGCGGAATTTGGAAAACGCCTTGATGGTTTAGCAACCAAGGCAGCGTGATTATCATTTTACCGTGGCGATAACGGCTCAAGTTTCATGCTGCTCAGCCAACCGTTCTTGTCCTCTTATCCAGCTTTCCTAGATCGGACGAATGAACTCGAACTCAACATCAGGCCCTTTACGCGCCAGCCCGGTTCCCATGCTTACGGTTACAGACCTTCAAAAACTGTCGGCGACAGCTAATGAGGAGGTTGAACGCCTCCTTGCAGGACGAACACGTGACATTCGGCTCAGCCGCGAGCTCGCGCGGCGTTTCCGCGAGCGTAGGTGGCCGCAGATGTCGAAGATCGTTCGGGCCTGGATGGTCTGGGTGGTGGTGCTCGATATCCTGACCCTGGCTGTCAACGCGGCTCTGCTTCCGGCAGAGACCGTCAGGCTGATGTTTGCTCCTGCATCTATCCTCGTTCCCGCAGCGCTGGCCTCCGCGGTCGTCTTCCTAAGACCCCGACCACTGTGGATGCAAGGTGCGGCCATTTTGGTCGGGGTCTACCTGATCCTTCTATCCGTCGCATTAGTCGGCGTTTCCGCTGGCGGGGAATATTACGAGCGTCACCTGACGATCATGCTTTTCGTTGCGGTGACCGCAATCATCATCTTTCCTATACCCTTCTCCTGGACCATGAGCATCGCGGGCTACGCACTTGGCCTCTACCTGGTATTCCAACTGCACAATTCCGCTATCGAAAGAGGAAGTGCGCTTGCTGGCGCACTGTTCTTCGCAACCGGAGTCATTGCAACTGTTGTGGCTCGTCAGACGGCGAACATCCTCGCGCACAAAACCTTCCTGCTCGAGCTGCGCGATGCTATCCGCCTCACTGAACTGACGGACGCCAATGTGCGGCTGGAATTGCTCGCACGGACGGACCCGCTCACCGGTATCGCCAACCGCCGGTGGATGATCGAGACGCTCGATCGAGTGTGGAATGGCGAGCGAGACTGGGCGCGAGGAACAGCCGTCCTTATGTGCGATATTGACCACTTCAAGCAACTCAACGATAGCCTCGGCCATGCCGAAGGTGATCGCTGCCTCGTCAAGGTCGCCGGCATCATCCAGAGCAGCCTCCGGGACGAGCGCGACCAGGTCGCCCGCTATGGTGGAGAGGAATTTCTCGTCCTCCTTCAAGATGCGGATGTACGGGAGGCTGCATCTGTTGCGGAAGCGATACGCAGCCGCGTCGAAACCGCGTCCTTGCCCAATCCTCACTCCACTACCGGACCATACGTCACCGTCAGTATTGGGCTCGCCGCCACCAAGCCAGGCGAAAAGACATTGTCCGCCAATGAACTTCAGCGACAAGCGGACGAGGCGCTTTACAGGGCAAAGCAAGCCGGTCGAAATCGGGTGTCAGCTTGAGCGGCGAACCATCAGTATGGCACCTGAGTGTCATCCGATGTTGCGCCACCTGTAGACCCGCGCGCGCCCGAGCAACCACCGGCTTAGCTAGTTGTTCAGGAGCGACTTCGGCACCTAAGTCCAGCGCGATGGCGGTTAAGGGAGGACCTGATGGATGGCCCGCCGCATCGGACTGGGCGACGCGGCAGAGGGAGGCGCCACAATGGCCAGGCAATCCCGATATATAGGAAAGAGCGCCTGGCGAGCTCAAGAGCATATTGAGCCTGTTTATGAAAGCAGTAAGGCGTATAGCAGCGATGGCCTTTATCGTATCGCCAGCCGCTTCTGCCGCCTTACCTTTACTCCGTCAGCCTCACGAAATCGCCGTCCGGGGCACATTC